>JALZIY010000109.1 GCA_030860085.1 Bacteroidota bacterium
ATATCTAACTGGCTATTGGTTCCGATGGTTTTAATGACAGGATTTTCGCCAAATATATTTTCCAAATCATTCCTGACGCCCTCAACATTTGCAGGTTTATCGAAACGAACTGTATAACTTCTTCCGCCCTTAAACTCTACGCCCTGGTCAAAGCCATTAAAAAAAGCAGCAATACCTAAGGCTAACACCACAAAAGAAATGATGTATGCTATTTTTCTGTATTCGATGAATTTATAATTGGCGTGTTTAAAAATGCGTCGGGAAATTGCTGTAAAATATTCAAGGTGACGTTTTTTATTTGTAAAAATTTCGCTTACCCATCTGCTTACTAAAATACCACAGAAAAGAGAAAGCAGTATACCGATGATCTGTGTAGTAGCAAAACCTTTTACGGGGCCTAATCCAAATGAAAAAAGAATAATAGCCGTTAATAAAATAGTAATGTGTCCATCCAATACCGGAGGTAATGATCGCCGGTAACCATCATTTACAGCCTGTACATAACTTTTGCCACTGGTCAATTCTTCTTTAATCCGTTCATAAATAATTACGTTAGTATCTACGGCCATACCTATGGTTAATACTAAACCGGCAATACCAGGTGCAGTTAATGTAGCACCCAAACCTGTTAATACTCCGACTGTAAATAAAAGATTTAAAATCAAAGCAATATTAGCTACCCATCCGCTGGTGTTGTAGTAAACCAGCATCAATAAAAAGATTACAATGAATGAAATAGCAAATGCCATCATACCGCCATTGATAGCATCTTTACCCAGGGTTGGACCCACTACCTGCTCCTGAACAATTTTAGCAGGCGCAGGCAGCTTTCCGGCTTTTAAAATATTAGATAGATCAGCAGCTTCTTCAGTAGAGAAAGATCCGGAAATACTTGAATTACCTCCTTCAATCACATCATTAACCCGTGGGGCAGAATAGACAATATTATCCAGGACAATTGCAATAGAACGTCCCTTGTTGGCCCGGGTTAAATCTGCCCAGGTTCGTGAACCGGCCGGATTCATTCTCATATTAACTTCCGGTTGTCCTGTGGTAGGATTGAAATCGGAACGGGCATCGCTTACGGCTTCCCCTTCTAATTTGGCTTTATCACGGCCAAATGTTTTAATACCATATAGAGATATAAAAGTAGATTTTTTATTTTCAACCATATCTGGAATGCCATACATAAAAGCAACGTCGGCTGGGAAGGCTTTGCGAATAACAGGGTTCTCTAAATATGAACGAACAAGCGCTGTATCATTGATCATAACATAACCAATTTGCCCATTATCAATTGCCTGCCCGGTTTGTGGATCTATGGAAAATTGAATGTATTGTCCGAGGGATTTCCTGATATTTGCTGAAGTGCTTGTTTTTTCGCCTGTATCCTTTGTATTACTTAATTGCTTTGATAATAAAGTATCCCCTTGAGTTTTTAAAGTATCTCCTGGCGTTTTTGATGTATCACCAACAGCAGTGGTATCTGCTATAATTGTTGTATCGGTATTTGCCCCCCCCATTAAAATATTAAAAGCTTCATCTGCTTTTTGAACACTTGCACCCAGTTCGCTAATATTATATACCTCCCAAAACTGCAGGTTTGCAGATGATTGTAAATATTTTCTAACTCTTTCCTGGTCTTGAACACCGGGTAGTTCTACAGTAATGATACCACGTTCTGGATTAGGATTTATATTTGGTTGTGCTACACCAAACTGGTCAATACGTGTGCTTAATACCCGGAAAGTTCTGTTAAAAGCGCTGGCGGCTTCTTTTCGGATTTCACTAATTACTTTATCATCTGAATCAGTTACTTTAATATTTTCCTGCCCAGGTGTTGCAAACAATGATGGTAATTTACCAGTGCCGGACAGCTTCTGAAATTCTTCCTTAAACAGAGAAACAAAATCAGCATTGCTGTTTGCTTTGCGGTTAGTGGCATTTTCTAAGGCCTTTAAAAAATTTGGATCTTTAGAATTGTTGGCCATGGAGCGCAGCAAACCACTTAATTCTACTTCCATGGTTACGTTAATACCACCCTGCAAATCAAGTCCAAGGTTTAATTCTTCTTCTTTTGCTTTTTGAAAGCTGATGGCGCCACCTATTCCATAATGAACCGTTTTATCTTTAGTGCTGTCGAGCAAGCGTTTCAACCGGTCTGCGTAAAACACGTCTATAGAATCCTGGTACAAGGCCTGCATCTCATTATTGCCGGGATATTTTTTTTGTGCGGGTTGAAAGCTTGAAGCAACATATTTCCTGGCGCTGGCTTCCATCTTTTTTTCATGGTTCTTAACCACCCAGGTAAAAGACAGTTCGTAAACAGAATAAATAATAAGCAGAATAGTAAAAAAGCGGATCAAGCCTTTCAATTGCATACACGGTTTTTTTAAGAGTTCGCAAAGATAGCTTTTTCAGCTTAATCTGACCTTTTACAACTTGGCAAATACGCCGTTGTTCAGACCTGCCATGAAAGTGATTTTACCCTATTTTTACGGCCATATGAAAAGAGTCTTTCCCTTTTTTAACTTTTTTGTAGCGATTTTACTTTTTAGTTGTGCTTCTTCCAATAAAACTACAACACCTTCAATAGAAATGGATCAAGAAAAAAACAATTTTGCTAAAACCGACCTTTTTCTTACCAATCTTCTCAATCAATATCCCCAATATTTTGATAGCATCTTAAAGACCAATAACAAGTGGCAGGCTCAGATCATTTACACACAAATTGATCGTGGGCAAAATGGCAAACCTTCTTTCACACATCACTATTTTAACGTAGATAAGCAGCGATATTATTACCCGGCCTCAACGGTAAAAATGCCGGTGGCAATTTTGTCTTTACAAAGGTTGAACGAATTAAGGATCGAAGGTCTTAACAGGAAAACAACTATGATTACTGAACAATTACTGGAGGGTCAGACAGGTGTTTTTAACGATCCCACCAGCGAAGACGGAAGACCCACGATTGAACAATATATAAAAAAGATTTTTTTGGTGAGTGATAACGATGCATTCAATCGCCTGTACGAATTTTTAGGACAGGAATATATCAATAACAGTTTGCAAAAAATGGGTTACAACAGCGTGCAGATCGTTCATCGCTTAAGCATTGCCATGAATGAAGAACAGAACCGTACTACCAATCCAATCAAATTTTATAATGCTACTAATAAAATTATTTATCAACAACCATTAGTAAGAAGCAATCTTTCTTATCATTCCGGGAAAATATTGTTGGGAAAAGGTTTTATGAGTGGAGATAAGTTAGTTAATGAACCATTTAATTTTTCAAAAAAAAACAGGATAGCCTTAACAGATATGCATTCTATGTTACTAAGTGTTATTTTTCCGGAATCGGTACCAAAAGATCAAAGGTTTAATTTGACCGAAGAAGATTATCGCTTTTTATACAGGCAAATGTCTACGCTGCCCAGAGAATCTAAATTTCCTTCTTACGATACTTCTTATACAGATGCCTACGTAAAATTTTTATTGTATGGTGGTGATGGAGCAATCGACGATCCATCCATTCGTATTTTTAATAAAGTGGGAGATGCGTACGGCTTCCTGACAGACGCCGCTTATATTGTTGATTTTAAAAACAATATTGAATTTATTTTAAGCGCCAACATTTATTGTAATACCGACGATATTTTTAATGATGATAATTACGATTATGATACTGTTGGATTTCCTTTTATGAAAAACCTTGGAAAAGTGATTTACGATCACGAATTGAAACGCCAGCGAAAGACAAAACCTGATCTCTCCTTTTTCAAAATAGATTACGCCAATTAGAAGTTATTACATTTGTTTCTTTCAAACGATTGCATGCAACTATCATCATTACTTTCCCGGTTCAGTGAACCGGAAACCCTTAAAATGGCACGCCTTAGCAGGGAACTGCGTTTACAGGGAAAAGACATTGTGGATCTTAGCCTTGGTGAGCCCGACTTTAATACACCCGATCATATTAAAGAAGCGGCTAAAAAAGCAATTGATGAAAACTGGAGTCATTATACTCCTGTCAGTGGTTATCCTGATTTGCGTGAAGCCGTGTGTAATAAATTCAGCCGCGATAATAATCTTGAATACAAGCCGGAAAATATTGTGGTCTCAACCGGCGCCAAACAAAGTTTAGCCAATACTGTCTTAAGTATTATTGATGAAGGCGATGAAGTAATTATACCGACACCGTTTTGGGTAACCTATGCAGCATTGGTGCAGTTAGGAAGGGGTGCAGTGAAATTGATAAGATCTTCGCTCCAAAATAATTATAAGATCACACCAGAAGAATTAGAAACAGCCATTACACCAAAAACAAAATTGTTTATTTTTTCATCGCCCTGTAACCCCAGCGGGGCTGTTTATAAAAAAGAAGAATTGAAAGCACTGGCAACGGTTTTTAAAAAACATCCGCAGGTATTTATTATTTCAGATGAAATATATGAATACATTAATTATATCAGCCACCACGAAAGTATAGCTCAGTTTAATGACTTGAAAGAAAGAACTATTGTCGTCAATGGGTTAAGCAAAGGTTTTGCAATGACGGGCTGGAGGCTTGGTTATATTGCTGCACCTGTTGAAATTGCAAACGCCTGCGAAAAATTGCAGGGACAATTTACTTCCGGTACAAATGCCATTGCTCAGCGGGCAGCTATTACTGCCTTAAATTCTCCGCTTGATGCATCTAAAGAAATGGTAAAAGAATTTAGACGCAGGAAGGAAAAAGTGATGCAATTAATGAAAGAAATTAAAGGGTTTGAGTTTTCTGAACCCGATGGGGCATTTTATGCTTTTCCGCGTGTGGATCATTATTTTGGTAAAAGCGATGGGGAAGAACGAATACATAATGCAGATGATTTAGCCATGTATTTATTAAATAAAGCCCACGTATCTACTGTTACCGGCTCAGCCTTTGGCGACGACAATTGTTTACGCATATCATTTGCTAACAGCATGCCCAATATTGAAAAGGGCTTTGAAAGGATTAAGGTGGCGTTAAAGAGATTGAAATAAAAAGATAACGGAAACTACGGCTTTGATTAAGCAGGAAAGAAAGTGATCTGGATATTTTGTATGCAATGAATGATTGCTACCATAAATTCTACCTATCATTCTGACGAATGTCAACGACTCCCTCTCTTACTTTTTAGGGGAATTTGCCGGAACAAGTTCGGCATGACAGCGGATAAACATAACTAGTAAGAAGACATTATAGCAGCGAACGATGTCTTAAGATTTTTCACTTGCCATCTTAATAAATTTTTCATGCAGGCTTAGTACTTGCGGAATTACTAATTCCTGCTCATTATTTTCAATGATAAAATTGCACTGGTCCATTTTGCTTTCTTCATCCATCTGCCTTTGCATGCGGTTTATTACATCATCTTTTGCTATTCCATTTCTTTCCATAGTTCTTTTTATACGCAATTCCAATGATGATCGTACGCAAATAATATAATCCAATCCTTTATTAGAGCCACTTTCAAAAAGCAAGGCTGCTTCTTTAATAATATAGGGAGCGGTTTGTTTGCTTATCCAATCTTCGGCATTTTTAATAGTAGGTGGGTGGGCAAGTTTGTTTAACAGCGTTAGTTTTTCAGGGTCGCTAAAAACAATAGCAGCCAATTTAGAACGGTTTAATTCAGTACCTGTATAAATATCTTCGCCAAAATGTTTTTTTACTGAAGCTATTAATGCAGCATCGGTATAGTATAAATGTTTTGTTGCATCATCTGCATAATATACAGGCACATTCAACAATTCAAATATTTTGGCTACTGTTGTTTTGCCAGATCCAATACCGCCTGTTAATCCAATTTTAAGCATGATAATTTAAATGCTTTCCAGATCTCATTAAATAAGCAAAAGCCGGATGATAAATCCGGCTTCTAAAATATAATGGTCGCAACTATTTCTTGTCAGTAGTAGTAACAACGGCAGTTTTGTTTAACTGTGCTGTCCATTCCATTGACAGAGCGCTTCTTTCAATTTTAATATAACTGCCAGGATTGATCTCAAGGCTGATGGTTCCATCATCATTTACTTTATTGATAACGCCGTGGATGCCTGCGATAGTTACCACTTTATCGCCCCGATTTAGATTATCAATAAATGTTTTTTGATTTTTTGCCTTTTTTGCTTGTGGGCGAATAAAGAAAAGCCAGAAAACAAGGATCATTAACCCTAAAAAAATAAACTGAAAACCACCGAAACCCGGTGATTGTGCCTGCAATAAATACATATTTGGTTATTAAATGTTTGAAATTATTTTTTTTGAACTTCTAACGAAAATGAAAGCTGGTGATTGGTTGTATTATTAGTGTTGGCTGTTACAAACACATCTTTTCGCTGCATTCCCTCACGGCCATTACTGTCAAATTTTGCTTTTATTATTCCAACATTACCTGGTGCAACAGGTGCTTCAGGTTTTTCAGCCACCGTACATCCGCAACTGGCTGATGTATTAGTAATAATCAATGGTTTGTTGCCTGTGTTTTTAAAATGCCACGTGATTTCAACTATCTGCCCCTCCTGTACTTTGCCCAAGGCCTGGTGAGTAGAATCGATCCATTGAATAGAGGTATAATTAGTTGAATCACTGACAGCGTTTAGCATTTGTGCATGCTTTGCAGAATCGTTAAGGCTTTGCCCGGTGCTGTTTCCGTCATTATTTTCGCATGCAAAAAATAAGATACTGCCGATAAGTGTAATAAAAATATACTTCATTTTTTTAAAAAATTTGCCTTGCAAAGGTATAGGTAAATAAAGTTTATGCTTTGCGATAATCCGTTTTATACAATTTGCCATTTTGTATCATCTCTTTATGAATATTATCCAAAATGCCATTTATAAATTGACCACTTTGTTGGGTGCTGTAGTCTTTTGCTAATTCTATATATTCATTGATGGTTACTTTGGGGGGTATGGTTTCAAAATATAAAAATTCAGCAACTCCCATTTTCATTAATATCATATCTAATGCCGCTAACCTTTCAGCATCCCAGTTTTTTAATTTAGGCAGAATAAAGGTTTCCAGGTAGTCTTCTTTTTCTAAAATTGTTTCGAGTAAACTTTTTGCAAATTGTGCTTTGTCCGGGCTTATAAACTTTCCTATATCTACGGACCCGGGTTTTTGTAAATAACCCTTCACTAACTGCACCACCATTTCGCCGTCATCATCCCAATTATTATAATG
>JALZIY010000111.1 GCA_030860085.1 Bacteroidota bacterium
ATTCCAACCCGTGAAAAAGAAAAATAACCGTATTCTTCATCCATTTGTGCTTTTTCTATCTTTATTATTTGCATCCAATTCTTTTGGTCAGGTGCAAAAAGGCCATGTAGTTATTAATGAATACATGCCCTGGACGTTGAACGGGTGTGGAACTACGGCAGAATTTGTTGAGTTATTAAATTTTGGTCCCGGGCCAATTGATATAGGTTGCTATATCGTAACTGATGGAGACTACTCTATTACCATTCCACCAAATACAATTTTACAACCGGGTCAGTTTTATGTGTTAGCCGGACAAAGTTTTATTCCTGCCCCATGTGCAAACATTGATAGCAATATAACAGCAGATTTAAACTGGACTACCTGTGGCTGTACTAGCGGTCCTATCCCCACAACTGGTGATGGCTTCTTGACCGACGGTGGAGGCGGAAATGAGCAACTCGTATTATTGGATCCTAATTTAAAGATTATTGATGCTGTAATAAGAGATCTGCCGGCTGAACCTTCTGATTTGATTACTACGTCTTCAGTTGGAGGGATTTGTGATCCAAAAGCCTTTGACCTGGATAATATGGTTATTGATTATGAAATTTTGGGTATGTCCACGGGGCGGGGAAATAGTTTTGCCCGAAAACTGGATGGAGATTGCGGATGGGTTAAAGATCCACAGCAAAGTGGCCATGCTACTAACAATACACCCGGGGAAACGTCAGATGTCACTTACGAACTTACACTGCTGACACCAATGAGCTGTAATATGGACGGAGCAATTGCTATTAATGTAGTTGGAGGAGAGGAAAATGAGATTTTCCCGATGAATTATACAATAGTGCATGATGAAAATAATAATGGTATTATAGATTTTAACGATCAATATTTATCAGGTATTGATAGCACTCCACGCATTATTTATGTAAACAATATGGGTCCAGGCACCTATCGTATAACCGTTTCTTCTTTACAAGGGTGTAATCTGAAAAGCTTTGATTTTACCATACTTCCGTGCTATCCACTTTTGCCTGTTAAACTTATTTATTTTAAGTCAATTAAATCTACAAACCAGGTTCATAGTTTTGAATGGCGTTTAAATGAAACAGAAAATTTACAAACAATTGTACTTGAAAAAAGCGTTGATGGAATTAAGTTTATAAACGAATTTATATTTAACACACAAAACAACTCCGGCTCAAAAATTTATAAAAAAGATGCCATCAATGAGCAGGGATTTAGTTTCTACCGGTTGCGTATAGTTGGCAGGGACGGAAAAATTTTCTTTTCACCGGTTATTAATTTAAAAAATCCTGTGAGCTATTTAACTAATAGTGTGTTGCCCAACCCTGTTAAAAACGAAACAGTAATTAACATAGTATCAGATTGTAGCGAAATAGCAGATTATAAATTATTTAATATTAATAATTCTTTGGTAATGAGTGGGAAGCTCAGGCTTCATGCCGGAATGAATTCTTTTCCTTTATCTTTCCAAAAGCTGTCTGCAGGGTTGTACCATTTGATCATTATCAAAAACAAACAGCATCAACCTATTTCTTTCCGGATTGTTAAGCAATAGCTGAGCGCAACGTTTGCTCAAAAACTTCAGCTATTTTTACACAACTCAAACGGTAGAGATGCACATTACACCAGGGGCTTTATTACAAACCATTGATTCGCCCAATGATTTAAAAAAAATATCGAAAGAAAAACTTCACCTGGTATGTGATGAACTACGTCAATATATTATTGATGTGGTAAGTGTGCATGGCGGGCATTTTGGTGCAAGCCTTGGGGTTGTAGAATTGACGGTTGCCCTGCATTATATTTACAATACACCTTACGATCAGTTGGTATGGGACGTAGGCCACCAGGCATACGGGCATAAAATCTTAACCGGAAGAAGGGACAACTTTGCAAGCAATCGCAAGTATAAAGGATTAAGT
This sequence comes from Bacteroidota bacterium, assembly GCA_030860085.1. Classification (GTDB taxonomy): domain Bacteria; phylum Bacteroidota; class Bacteroidia; order Chitinophagales; family Chitinophagaceae; genus Flavisolibacter. Next base: position 1,935 of record JALZIY010000111.1, read on the forward strand.
GGATTTCCAAAACGCAGTGAAAGTGAGTATGATACATTTGGTGTGGGCCATTCATCTACTTCAATTTCCGCTGCATTAGGGATGTCCATGGCAGCCAGGTATAAAGGAGAGACCGACAGGAAAACAGTAGCAATTATTGGTGATGGGTCCATGACGGCAGGGATGGCATTTGAAGCACTGAACCATGCAGGCGTTGCGGACAGTGATGTATTAATTATTCTGAATGATAACTGCATGTCTATTGACCCGAATGTAGGTGCGCTAAAAGAATATTTAACTGATATTTCTACCTCACCTGCTTATAACAAGGTAAGGGATGATGTATGGAAGCTTTTGGGAAAATTACCTGTAGGTAGAAGATTTACAAGGGATATGGCAAGCAAGCTGGAAGCAGGCATCAAAGGAATGGTAACCAAAAGCAGTAACCTTTTTGAGGCGCTGAACCTTCGTTATTTCGGGCCGATTGATGGACATAATATCACCAAGTTGGTTGATACGTTAAAAGATTTAAGACGTATTCCTGGCCCTAAACTTTTACACATTGTTACCGTAAAAGGTAAGGGCTATTCATTAGCTGAGAAAGATCAAACCAAATGGCATGCCCCCGGGTTATTTGATAAGATAACCGGAGAGATTTATAAAAAGAAATTTGATCTGCCACAACCACCAAAATATCAGGATGTATTTGGCTATACTATCATTGAACTGGCTGAAAAAAATGAAAAAATAATAGGTATTACGCCGGCCATGCCCAGTGGCTCTTCGCTTAAGTATATGATGGAAAAAATGCCCAATCGTGCTTTTGATGTGGGTATTTGCGAGCAACATGCTGTTACACTTAGTGCAGGCATGGCCACCCAGGGCATGAAAGTGTTTTGCAATATTTATTCAACCTTTATGCAACGTGCTTATGACCAGGTGGTACATGATGTTGCTATACAAAAATTGCCTGTTATTTTTTGTTTAGATCGTGCCGGATTGGTTGGCGAAGATGGACCTACACATCATGGCGCCTATGACATCCCGTATTTCCGTTGCATACCTGATATGATCATTTCAGCACCGATGAATGAAGTTGAGTTGCGTAACCTAATGTTCACTGCACAATTGGAAAGCACGAAATTTCCATTTGTTATTCGTTACCCACGTGGTGAAGGGGTTATGCCGGAATGGAAAAAACCTATGCAGGAAATTACTATTGGCAAAGGAAGGAAGTTAAAAGACGGAAAAGACCTTGCTATTCTTTCTCTGGGGCATCCAGGCAATTTTGCTGCTGCAGCCATTAGGGATTTAAAAGCAGATGGTTTAAATCCTGCACACTATGACTTGCGTTTTGTTAAACCTCTTGATGAAGAAGTATTACATGAAGCATTATCTGCATACCACAAAATTATCACGGTAGAAGATGGAACTGTCGTGGGAGGCTTTGGCAGTGCTGTTGCAGAATTCATGGCTAAGCATAAGTATAAAAACGAACTTCACATTTTAGGTATCCCGGATAGAATTATAGAACATGGTACATTAAAAGAACTTCATAAAGAGGGGGGATACGATACCCAGGCTATTGCTGATACAGTAAGGGAAATGATGAATACAAAGGTTGAAATAAGTATTTCAACTGTAAACTTGTGAACTTGTAAACTTTTGAACTACGTTACCGCTTACAGCGTAATTGATTATAATCTAAAAAATAAATAATGCGTAACGATAATTCGTTACCATGTGGCAGTGCGAAGGTTTGTCTAAAATTCCGTGAATAATTATTATTCTTTATGCCATTAATATCAAATGAATAATCATTACCTAAAAAGTTTTTCCATCCTGCTACTATACGGCTCCCTGGTTTAAAATCCCAGGTAAAAAAAGCATCCACATTAAAAACATTATAATTCTCATCCTGGTCAGGAATAAAGGTTCGTGGTAAATGATTTCCTTTGGCATCAACATTATAAAAACGTTTATAATTAACAGTGTTCCAGTAATGTCGTGTGCGAACTGATAAATTCATACGGGAATTAAAATTGTATATGCCCGAAAGAACAGTTGTAAAGTCTTTGTTTGATCTGTAACCAATTATCGGCTCACCATTGGATTCTTTTAAAAATGCATTACCAATCTGCAACTTTTCATGTTGCCGGTCTGCTCCTACATTCAGGGTAAACCTATTGCTAAACCGGTAACGCAAGCCGACCTCCGTTTTAAAAAAAGGGTTGTTTTTAATATCACCACCTTCAGCCATTGCAAATTCATAATTAACAAACCAACGTTTGCGGCTATCTGTGCTGCCTTGTACATTAATATAATAAAACCAGGGCTTCTTTAAAAGATAATCTTTTGATCTCAACTCAAAAAAATCTTTCTGCCAAACCGGCACTACGCCTGTACTCAGGGTTACGTCCCAAAAATTTTTAAAAACCCAAAGCCCAACTGCATACATTTCAATTTGAGAAAACGTGTAAGGTTTATATAAATAAGTATTTAAAATAACGAAATCGTACTTATAGGTAATAAAATTTTTTGTCGGTTCAAATTGACTATAGCCGATACCGGCCCTGTAAGTCACTTTATTGGGGGCAGATAAAAAGCCCAGGTCATTTATATCATACTTATCTGATTCTAAAAATGCAGATGCAAAATATTGGATCTTGCCACTTACTTTACCAAAATGTAAACGGCTTGCAAAACCATCATAAGGCTTTAAAAACCTGTGTCCACCAATGGTTGTGGTGTCCGTATTAAAAAAATAAGATGAGTTGTAAGGTGTGTTTCCAAATATCTTATTATATTTTATATTCCCAGAAATTACATGCGTATTTTTAGTATTGTATAATGCCCAGTTCAACGCAGAAACATTGGCATCCCGGGCCGCTGCATCTCTTATTACATTTGTATTTGTAAATGTTACAGAAGACCTTCCTTTAAAAGCTTTATCCACCACAACAATATTATAATTTGTCAGCGGCTCGGTGCGTATAACAGAATCTTGCTTTGTGAATTTATTTCTAATAATAGCATCTCCGGGAGCGGCGACCGCATTAAAAATCCCAATGCCTAATTTTTTTTCAGTACGTCCTGAAAGTTTAATAGCATTATATAATTTAGTTACAGAAGGATTTTTTATGATCTCGTATTTAACATCAGAGCCATATAAACCCTCAATGCGATTATATCCCATTGGTCTTGCGCCAATGCGCCGGGAATAGAATAATCCACTTTTGCTAAATAATTCGGTTCCCTCTGTAAAAAATTGACGATTTTCCTGGAAATATGTTTCAAAAGGTGTGAGATTATTTACCAAATCATCTGATATCACCTGGCCAAAATCAGGTATTAATGTGGCATCCAATGTAAAGCTTTCATTGATGCCATATTTTACATCCATGCCGCCACTACGCAACCATTCTGTTTTTTTTGCGCTTCCCTCCGGATTGTATCGTACACCACCCGACAAGTAGGGGGAGAAACTTAAGCGTAAGGGTGGTTGTATGTCTTTAAGCTCCGTGAACTTACCAAACTGATTTACAAACCCGGATGTATTAGGATCTACAGGGCTCCAAAACGAAGTTTCATTGCTTCTGCGAATAGAACGCAAAAACTGCAAACCCCAGGTCTGAACATCTTTTTTTGCAAACCGTAAGGAAATATAGGGTATGCGCATTTCAACGATCCATCCATCTTTTTGTATGGTGGTTTTGCTTTGCCATACTGCATCCCATGTTTTATCGCCATACTCTCCAAAATCAGTGCTTGTATTACCACCCAATTTTGCATCAGACTGTACATTAGCGGTGGTAACTAAAAACTGGAAACCATTTTGCTCATCGTTATAGGTATCAAAAAAAACAGAAAAATAATCTACATCCTGTCGCTGTTCCCCATCCCTGGAAGTTAATTGGCGGCGTATTAATGAAGGATCATCAAATAAATAGGCACTGATGTACACTGCATCGTCATCATATAAAATTCTCGCCTCTGTTTTTGCTGAGGCAGGTAGACCATAAGAAGGAAAATTCTGGATGAAATCGGTAACCATGGGTGCAGATTGCCAGGCTGCTTCACTGATTTGCCCATCTATCTTTGGAGCTACTG
>JALZIY010000012.1 GCA_030860085.1 Bacteroidota bacterium
GTGGTATTATCAAACACAAACCATTTCTGATCGCACTGCTTGTTGCTGCACGGCTGCATCAAATCAGTTGTTTTCAATAGCGCCTGTTCCCATGCATCAGCATTTGGCCTTAGGTTAGGATGATGTAAACCTGTTATAAATGCATGGTCAAAGAGTGTTTTTAAATAGGGGCCTGTAACGGTGTAAGGAATTTTTTTAACATCTGCCCATGGCAAAGCCCACTTAGAAACCTGGTCAAGCTTCGGCCTGTTTGATTTATCTGTTGGATGTTCTATAAACAATGCCTTTTCGCCCATTGACAACAAATCATCTTTTTCGGTATCTAATGAATTTACCTTACTACCTTTTAAAGGATGACGATACAATAAATACATATAGATCATAACCGCCAATGCATGCAGGTCTGTAGTGCGGTTAGCATGTTTGCGGTTAGGATCTCTTAAGTCAAGGTGTTTTGTGGCCAGCACTTCCGGTGCAATAAAATCAGCAGTACCAATTACATCGGGCGGGTACAAGCCAGGAACAACCAATCCATCAATATCAATAATGCTGGCGGCTTTACTCACCGGATCAATTAATACATTTTTATACGAAAGGTCAGAGTGGGCAAGACCGGCAGCATGTAACCGTTTTACTCCCCTCGCAATCTTCACACAAATCTGGTAATAGCTCAACCAATTACCCAATTCTGTTTCATCAAGCCTTAAAGAAAATTGCTTATGCCTGAATTTGGCGGAAGCAAACCACAATCCCTGTTTCTCTTTTCCTTTTATTCCATCACCCTTTGCATATCCTTTTTTAAAAAAAAAGCTCTTATTATAAGTTGGCACAATTAAACCTACTTTATTGCCCAGCTCTACCATGTCTGTGGGCCAGGAATATATGTTTTTAAAATACTCACCTCCTTCGCGGTTGAAAAAACTATCATAATATTGGGTAACCAGTTTCTTTAACCGTTCCCTTGAATTGAAGTCCTGCTTATCACGATAAAATGCAATCACGTACGACTTATCCGGTCCGAAGTAAACATCTTTCATTCCACCCCGCATGGGCTCACCATTATCAACATACTGGTAAGTTTTACCAGGAGTAATTATTGATGATGCCGACTTTACGTTCATTCCGGAATTTGAAAATTTGGTTAAGAAGCTCACTCAAATAATTTTTTAGTACCTCACCCCAGCCCTCTCCAAAGGAGAGGGAGTTACTGTATTTAAAACACTATTGCCAACGTTCTATCATCATGATTGCCAACGCTCCAAAAATCCATCCAATCCGAAAACTGGTTGGTGATGTCTTTATTATCTGCATTTAATTCTACTTTGATCTTATCTTCATTTTTACCGTCCAGGTCTTCTAAAAATTCCTGCCATTTTTTAATGTCAGGCAGGTTAGATTCCACCACAAATTTTGGGTCGTAAATACCATCTGACATTAATATTAAATAAGAAAAATCGTCTATCAATTTGAAATTAAATCTTGTAGCAAATTTCTCACTCTTAAAAAATTCCGGCATTGTTATAAACCTCGTTCCACCACCAAACTCGCCAACATCAATCCAATTCAAATTAATAACTTCCGATACATCTTTATTCAGCACAGCCATGGGGCAATCACCAACACCAAATGAAAGCAGTGCATAACCAATATCGTATTTCTTGAACAGTGTAAAAACCAACGTAGTATTTAGATCTTTTAGAGTAAGTCCTTCTTTTGTCGCAAATTCTTCCAACTGCTTATGTACCTGGAAAACTGCTTTACCAAGGTTGTTGTACGCAAAACGATTTAGCTTCTTTAGTGTGTGTTCGCCTGTATCAGTTTTTTGTTGTTGCAATAATTCATCAAATTCTGCCATGTTTTCAGTTGACGACTTCTCCATAAAATAATCAACGATACCATTGCAGGCTATAACAGAACCTTTTCTTGAAATTTTAGCACTGCCGGCTCCATCTCCAACAACAACGATGCTCCATCCATTATCCAGATCTTTAAAAGCAAAATCATCCTCTCTAAATGAACCCACATTTGCATGGGCACGTCCACGTTTTGAGGATACGAGAATATGCCGGTCACCAATAGTAGCAAAGGTCGTAACATCATCTTCTTTCCAGTAAGGGTCATTTTTATCACTTTCAAGATTTTTCCATAAGCTTTTAGGATCAGGATTAATGATAAGCGTTACGATCTTTTCATTTAATGGTGCCTCTTCTGGCTGACCTTCAACTTTAAATTTAAAAACAATTTTTATGTCCCCGCTTTGTATTGGATTACCGGTGATTTGTTTCGTCTTCGCATCATACAAAAGTCCCGCTTCTTCCAGTCCTTCAAATTCGTATGCAGTAATATCTTTCCAGCCAAACTTTTCAAAATCAAATTTTGCCTCATAAGATTTTCCAACACTTGCATTCAATATGCGAACGGGTTGCTGCTTGATATCAGCTATCCTGTCTTCCAGTTTCCACTTCGTCATAAGCCAGTCCTGATTTTGAGTAATTGCACTAATTGCGTGCATGTTTTGTTCGTCCCGTAAAAATTTGTCAAACAAATTCATCCGGTTCGCTGGTATATTAATATTGTTGCTTTTAAAAAGTTGCGTTACCAGTTGTTTTACATCGCTCATTCCATGTTATTGCTTTAATAACACAGCAACAAATTGAAGTAATTCGAATATGACCTATTCAACAATGTTGTCCGTGTTACATTTATTTCGCACTATACAACAATATTTAATTCAGAAGGTGGCGGCGGTAGTTCACCAAGCCCCGTAACTTCTTTTCCAGCATCTTCCACTTTGGTAGAAGTAACACCGATGGATGCAGATACCCATGAAAAGAACTTTGCAATGCTTTGGCTGTCGGCAGTATCAAGGCTTACTACATTTTCTGTGATCTGTTTTAACAGGTTGGAGTCAGCACCGCTACCGGCGGCACAGGCTACCGTATAAGCAGTTTTACGTTTCTTGAATTCTTCCAACCCGCTTTGCCAATCGTCAGTAGGTATTCCATCTGTCATGATAAAGACAAGCGGTTTCCAGTCGCCTTTTTGTTCAGCAGTCGTTTTCGAAACTTCATTATCAATACATGTAGATACTAACTTTAAGCCTTCACCCAGACAGGTGGTGCCTGTTGCCTTAATATCCACCATTTGAAATGAAGCAAGGTCGGTAAGTGGGATAACCTGTTTTGCAACACTGTCAAATGTAATAATGCTGATGTAAGCAGTTTCAATTGCTTGTGGATTTTGGCGTAAGGAACTTACCATTACCTGTACACCATTTTTTACAGCTTCAATTGGTTCACCGGTCATGGAACCGGAAGTGTCTAATAATAAATAGACTGGTAATCTTCTCATTTTTTATATTATTTAATAATTAAGAACAATGGCTTTGTTAGCCTTATAATAGCACATGCTTATGCAAATCCTGCGCCTAAGTAGACAGGGCAATAGGCGGTTCACAATTGGAGTAAAAATTTAATTCACCTACATTCATAAATATGAGTGAGATTGATTTGACAAAATGTATGTAATTCAGCCCCAAAACGATTTTGAACAAATTGGTTATAAATCCCTTGGGAATCAAACAAATGCTCGTTATCACAATTAATATTATAAACATGGTGAATTAGTTTTTTGTTTTATAAATCTGTATAGTTTGAATGTTTTATTATCCAAAAATGTGATTGAAATTTAAATCCTGCAAATTCTTTCTAAATTTTCCAGCCAAACCTCTTATGAAGAGAACATTACTATCTTTCTTGCCTTGTTTTATTTCTTTTACCTAAACGCCCAGCAAAACGCTGCTGAAATAGATAGTTCAAAATAAAATTACGGGAAGGAAAAACCAGTGAAGAAAAGTTGGGTTGTTAGGAAAGTTGTCAATGACGCTTATGAACACCACCATAGCCGAAGCTAATAAGCGTGGCGTTCTACTTAATTATCGGACTGAACTAAATTCAGCTGTTAGTGCAGCACAACACAAGACCATGAGAACACCACCCACAGCATAGCACAACCTGTAGAGGTTTAATAACCGTATTACTAAAGTTGTCTGGCATTTAAATAATATGTTACTTTGAACTCTCATCTTATTACCCGCCGAAAGCCTCTTCCCTTATGTAATAAAGCTTAGTTGCCGTGAACAGGATCTGAACAGTGATCTTGATAATGCAGGAAAATTTTGGCAAGCAATAAGCCCACAGTTACCTTCTGAATGTAAAACATCAAACATTCATAATATGCCCACCAAAAAAGCAAACTCCAAAAAAGTAGCAGGTAAAAAAGCAAGTTCCAAAAAAGCAGCACCTAAAAAAATAGCTGCAAAAACAACAATTGCGAAAAAGGCTATAAGAAAAACTGCATCACCAGAGAGCAAAGCTACTGCTGTGCCACCTCCACAAGAGCTACTACTGGCAAGCCTTAACACAAAGCAGACACCCAACCCGAAACCCATTAAAATGATTGAGCTTGAAAAGAAGCTGATTGAATTCGATGTAAAATCAAAAGTTGATATCAAGAAATTCCTGGCCAGTGTAAATAAAATTAACCCGGAAGGTATAGTACCTGTTGCCAAAATGCCCGAGGATATTAAAAAATCTATTCAATCGCTTAAACCAGGCACTAAGCGGTTTCACGGGGCTAAAGTTTCTTTAGCCTGGTTTCCTTTTCCATTGATCAAATCTCCATGTGCCGATAAATTCGGTTATATGTCCCCAGCGGCAGTTAGAAATGCAAGCAAGTTGCCATTCAATCTTAGTAATCAGCAGTTGTTAGGAAAACTTGGAGATATGATGGGTGACACCGGAAGGGAAACTTTACCTGATTCGAATATACCTGCCGGTTTTACCTACGTAGGCCAGTTTGTAGATCATGATATTACATTTGACGTTTCCTCTTCATTGGATACAAGCATAGATGCTAATACAATAAACAATATGCGATCACCGGCCATGGACCTTGATTCTGTATATAGTCGTGGCCCTGCATTAGATCCATTTCTTTATATGTTTCCGACCTCGGGGCCATCCACTGCCATTAAATTCCAATTAGGAAGTAACAGGAATACAGGACCGGGTGGACCGGGCGGTACTACGGGAATAGGCGGCATGCAAGTGCAAACAGATTTTGATCTACCCAGAATACATAATCCACTAAACCCTGCTTTATCTTCCAACACAGCTATTATTGGTGACCCACGCAATGATGAGAATCTTATTATTAACCAGTTTCATCAAACAATGTTGCGTTTTCACAACCAGGTGGTGGACCTGCTGGTTATCGCGGGCTTTTCAGGTGATATTTTTGTAGAAGCTAAAAAGATTGTTACGCATCACTATCAATTTGCTGTAGTTAATGACTTTTTGAAAAAAGTATGTGGCAATGCAGCGATTGCGAGCGCCATGTCTGGCGTTGTGGCACCCATAGGAAGTGCTTTCCAAATGCCGGTGGAATTTGCAGTAGCTGCTTACCGATTTGGACACAGCATGATACGCAATAACTATTGGGTGAATTTTAATTTCCCCAATGCCACCCTTGCACAGGTTTTTGAATTCAACAGAAATCCGCGGCTACCTGTTTTTTCCAATTGGGTTGTTGATTTCAACGCTTTTTTTAATACTGGTGTAGTGGTACCTATCAATAATAAAGCAAGAAAAATTGATAGTGTATTGGCAAACGGATTGGAAAGCATCCCGGGTGGCAGTGGTATTATGGCCGTTTTAGCGACCCGCAATTTAAGAAGAGCTTTAGCTCTCGGTTTACCAAGCGGTCAGGGAATGGCCGGGTTTTTCGGAATGACCCCAATGAATCCTGCACAAATCACACAAGGGTTACCTGCTAATGAAAAAGCAGTTCTGAATTTGGACGGCGGCATCCTTTTAAAAAAAACACCACTGTGGTATTATGTGTTGAGAGAGTCTGCTGTATTGGCAAGTGGTAACCAATTGGGACCTGTAGGTGCAAAGATTGTGGCTGATACATTTGTAAGGATACTGAAGAGAGATGCAAATTCGTTTTTGAATATAGGCGGAGCATTTACACCTATACTGCCCTCGGCTACTCCAGGGGATTTTACTTTTGCAGACCTGGCAATTTTTGCCGGGGTTACTCAGCCTTAAAAATAAATATCAATTTGATAAGCAAATACTGCTTCAGGCAACTATTATCTTAAATACCCAGACAAAAAATCTTTGGACCTTCTCTCTTAATTAAAGCATACTAAGAATCGTAATTCCGGGCATTGTCTTTTAGTCTTTGGTATGGAGGAAGCATTAACGCAGGGACTTAGATACAGCAATTATCCACCTGAAAGTATCTATAAATAATAATGCATTTGCACTGCCCACCAAAAATTAAATCATAAAATATTAATTCTTATAACAAGAGAAGCAATAGCATTGATACGAAATCTTTTAATGAAACCTGTTGCAGCGAGTGTTAGTTTAAAGAACCAAAATATTTTCTGCAAATTTTTGTGAGACATGTGACTTTTTACCATCCACCTCTATTTCCATGAGCGCATCATATGGCTGCTTGCTGATTATTTTTATTTTATTGTTAATGCCTAAACCCACTTTCATTACGTATTGCAGAAAAGGTGCTGTATTATCTTTTACTGCCACCATTTTACAGGTCTTTCCGGGTTCAATTTCCGCAAGCGTCTTTTTAAATGGAGATCTCATTTCCCCTTTCGCATTTGGAATTATGTCTCCATGAGGGTCAAACTCAGGGTAATTTAAAAACTTGTCTAATTTATCTATTAGTTTATGCGACTGGATATGTTCCAATTGTTCTGCTACCTCATGTACTTCGTCCCATGTAAACTCCAGCTTTTCATATAGTAAAGTCTCCCAAATTCGGTGTTTGCGTAGCACCTCTGTTGCAATCATCCGGCCTTTCTCTGACAGCGAAATTTTTCCATACTTCTCGTATTTTATCATCTTTTTTTCCTTTAAGCGCTTAAGCATATCATTAGCGGTAGCAGGCTTTACACCCAGGTAAGCGGCTATCTCATTCGTACCTGCTTCTTCCTTATCACTAATGAACGTTAGATGAAGCAAAGCCTTCAGATAATTTTCTTCAGTAGA
>JALZIY010000122.1 GCA_030860085.1 Bacteroidota bacterium
GAATTACACTAATTAAAACGAATTATTTCAAGGTTGCAATAAGGCGTAAATTCTCAGGCTAATGTATTTACCAAATTTGATCTCGCAATCTTTCATAGTGCCTTCATAAACAAATCCTGTTTTTTCCAACAACTTGCTGCTGGCAATATTTTGCTCTTCAACAAATGCTTCTAATCTATGCAATCCTTTTTCTTTATGCCAATATTGAATTACAGGTTTTGAAACTTCCGAGATTATGCCTTTGTTTCGGAATTGAGGCAATAACCAAAATCCAACTTCTGCCTTTTTATGCTCTGGTTTGTAATAATACACAGAAATAACGCCAACGCTTTTTGTTGAATCTTTCTCAACTATTTTCCAGTGTATGCCCGTTCCATCATTATAACTTTTTTCGTACCAATCTAATTGCGTTTTTGTTTCTTCAAAGCTTTTATAATATACACCGTAGTAAGGTGTGGTGATAGGATCACTTAATCCTTCAAATATAAACTGTTGATCACCAGGCTGCACCTGTTTTAAAATAAATCTTTCTGTAGTTAGTTCTGGAAACATATAACACGAATTGCACGAATTGAAACGAATTAAGCGAACTTAGAATATCACTCTTTTATAAGTGAACGAACTCTCACCGAAATTGGCAATGATGCCAAGCCGTAAACCAGAAGCTTTTAAGTAGTTAATAGTCTGTGATACAAAATTATTTACAATCATGGAAGTAGATTTGATTTCTAAAATAATCTGATCATAAATAACAAAGTCGGCTGGATATTTACGTGGTAATACAATGCCTTTATATTCAATCTTGAAAAGTTTTTCCCTTATGTAAGGAATAGCATTATGACGAAATTCTATTTCTAAAGCATCTTTATAAATAATTTCCTTGAATCCCATTCCTAACACTCTGTGCACTTCCATGCAAAGACCAATAATCTTATAAGATTCTTCTTTCAGAAATAGTTCAGCCATAAAAATAATTCGTGTAATTCGTCTTAATTAGTGTTATTTCTCTCTTTAATCAGTGCAATAAATTCATCAAATAAATAACGGCTGTCGTGCGGTCCGGGCGTGCTTTCCGGGTGATATTGAACAGAAAAATGAGGTTTGCCTTTTACTCTTATTCCCTCTATAGATTCATCATTTAAATTGACATGGGTAATTTCGATATTTTCTGCTGCTCTTACTGCTTCGGGGTTTACGCCGAAACCATGATTTTGCGTTGTGATCTCACATTTACCAGTAATTAAATTTCTCACAGGATGATTCATACCACGATGCCCGTGATGCATTTTAAAAGTAGAAATATCATTCGCCAGCGCTAACAGTTGATGACCCAAACAAATTCCAAAAGTTGGTTTATCCTCCTTTAAAATTTCTTTCAATGTTTGCACGGCATAATCCATAGATGCCGGGTCGCCCGGACCGTTAGAAATAAAATAACCAGATGGATTGAAATCTTTTAATTGGGACAAAGATGTTTTTGCAGGGAACACTTTTACGTAAGCACCCCTATCTACCATGCAGGTAAAAATGTTTCGCTTTGTACCATAATCCAATACCGCAATGCGAATAGCAGATGAAGGATCACCTAATTCATAAGCCTGTTTTGTACTGACGATAGAAGCCAATTCCAAACCAGCCATATCAGGCACATCGGCTAATTTCTTTTTTAATTCTTCGGGATCCAATATCTCAGACGAAATGAGGCAGTTCATAGCGCCTTTATTACGAACATGGATAACTAATGCTCTTGTATCTACACCTTCAATGGCTACAATATTTTGTTTTTTTAAATAATCATCTAAAGAACCCTGTGCAGTACGGCGGGAAAATAATTCTTCCAGGTTGCGACCGATCAAACCCTTTATTTTAATGCTGTCACTTTCAACATCTTCATCCTTCACTCCATAATTTCCAATGTGCACACTATTCATGATCAATACCTGACCATAATAACTAGGATCTGTAAAAATTTCCTGGTAACCTGTCATACCGGTATTAAAACAAATTTCTCCACCAGTGGTACCAATTGCTCCAAATGCTTTACCGTAACAGGTTGTGCCATCTTCTAACAATAACAGGGCTTGTTGTTCCATGTATTTAATAGTTATGCAAAGAAAAAGGTTCTACTAATTAATTGGCGTTAAACTTTCTCACACTTTGAAAAATAAATAAGAGGTTGTCTCATTAAGTAGGGCGCTTCTTTTATTTTTCAATTTCAGACCGATAACCTGAGCGCCGCAACAAAAGCTCAATAGATTCCGGGCGTTTCGTACACAAATAAAAAACCCCTAGCTTTCGCCAAAGGTTTTGAATGTAAAAAGCTAAAATTATTAATTTTCTGTTTCTGGAGTTTCAGGAGCGGTTCCTTTCTCCTGCTGCTGTAATTTTTCTTTGATCTGCGCCAAAGCGCCTAAGTCACCCAGTGTAGATTTTTCTACCTTACCCTGGATATTCTTAACTGCTCTTTTCGTTTTATCTGCTTCCGCTGTTTGCTCTTTTCTGGCGGCATCTTTTGCATCAATCTGTGCTTGCTCCCAAATCCTTGAATGAGAAACGACAATGCGTTTTTCATTACGATCAAATTCAATGATCATGAATGCTGCAGTTTCATCAGCATTTACACTCTTGCCATCATCCTTTATTAAATAACGGTTAGGCGCAAATCCTTCCAGCCCATAAGGCAATTGGACGGTGGCGCCCTTATCATCTTTGCGGCTTACGGTTGCTTCATGAATCGTTCCAACAGCAAACGTATCCTGCAGGCTGTTCCATGGATCTTCTTCCAATTGTTTATGGCCTAATTGCAGTTTACGGTTTTCTTTATCTATCCCTAAAATTGCAATGTCAATGTTCGCGCCTACTTTGGTAAATTCACTTGGGTGATTGAAGCGTTTTAACCAGCTTAAATCAGAAATATGGATCATGCCCCCAATACCGGAACTTAATTCAACAAACACACCATACGGCGTAATATTTTTCACTGCCCCAACATGACGGCTGCCCTCAGGAAACTTTGTTTCAATATCTGACCACGGATCGCTAAAAAGTTGTTTGATGGACAGGCTCATTTTGCGGCTTTCCTTATCAAGCGTAACTACTTTGGCTTCATGGTCATCGCCGAGTTTAAAGAACTCTTTGGCATTGATAGGCGTATTAGCCCATGTAATTTCCGATACATGAACTAATC
>JALZIY010000124.1 GCA_030860085.1 Bacteroidota bacterium
GAATTAACCATTTAGAGCTCAAATGACTAACAGACCTGCATTCGTTTTTTGACCCTTTTTCTTTCCAAATCCATCGCTACAGTACGTTTGGAAAGATTTATAAGTTTTTTCATGCGCCTTAAATGGGTAATCCTATTATTCAAATATCGGTTTGTAAACCTTTCAGAACCATGGTTGTGAATGCCTCTTATCTCTAACAAAATACTGGCATGGTTGAATAAGCAATATTTTGAAATTTATTGTTAGGGTCTTCCCGATAATTTTTGGCGATTCAGTTTTTGAAAATCAGAAGTTAGTATTTTTGTTTCCTTTCTATTGTATGCAATTGATTTATCCATATAAAATTTCACCAAAAAAAAAACAATATTAATTCTCTTGAAACCTGCCATAAGGAATAAGTAAACTTCAATGTTATACACTCTTGCAAATGAATGCTTATTCTTCTTCTTTCAGATTAAATTAAACGCAGTTAGATAGGTTTTATATTTTCTTCATAATGATCATTGATTTTTGTTTAGCGAAGAGGTTGGACATTTTAAATAATCCTTAAACCATCATTATCTTCCATTTTTATAAGTTTGATATACCGCGAGCGTTTGATCCAGAAATACGGCACATGTGACCAGATCCCGTTTTAAACGTTTATATAAGGAGTCCCCGTGACTGGCTTATAATCATTACCGCATAACTTATGTGCATATTCTTTAAAAAAATTTGACTGAGTGAAGAAAAAATAGGGGAAATGTATTGAAACACCACAATTTTTAAAATCATTCAAAAGATATCTGTCCAGTCCCAACTACTTAATACGCATTTTTCTCACCCTTAAAAATTCCTAAAACAGTTAGAAACATTATTCGTATATCTAGCCAAAGCGACCAATTTTCAGAATACCAAATATCGCACTCCACCCTTCCGATAATTTGTTCATTGCCATGTATCTCACCGCGATAACCGTTTACTTGGGCCCAACCGGAAATGCCAGGTTTTAAAAATTGCCGTACCATGTATTGTTGAACTATTTTGGAATAGTGTTCGGTATGTTTTAACATATGTGGCCTTGGACCAATTATGCTCATTTCTCCTTTAAGTACGTTGATGAATTGCGGGAACTCATCCAAACTGGACTTCCGTATCAGTTTTCCGATTTTAGTGAATCTATTATCATTTTTTGTAGCCTGCACCCTATCTGCATCATTATTAACTTTCATACTTCTAAACTTCAGGCATCTAAAACTTTTATTATTTTTTCCAGAACGTAACTGGGAAAAAAAAATGGGGCCGGGAGATTCCAAATAAATCAATAATCCAATAAGCGGGATCAACCAGGATAATATAAAAACCAATGCAAACAGACTTATGATTACGTCCATCATTCTTTTTTTTATCCTATTCCCAATGTCTTCCAATGGTGCCCCTCTCAGGGAAATCATGGGCATGTTTTCAAAAAACTCTACATAGATATTTTTTTTTATAAAAAATGAAAGATCAGGAATAATTCTAAAATTTATGAATTTGGATTCCGCTTGTTGCATTAATTCATAAATATCTATATTCTGCTCCGGGGATAAAGTAGAAAAGATTTGATTAATCCTCAATTGCTGAGATATTTCCATTGTTTCTTTTAAAGTACCCACAATAGGATAATTGGATAACTCTTTAACATTTAAGGGATCTTCTATAAAACCTACAATGGTATTATTTATTGTTCTTTCCAATTTACCAGCTAACTCTTTTGCCACGTTATTATAACCCAATATCAGCACCCTTTTTGTAAAATGGTGGCTTTCTTTAAAAAATTCACGTACTCCTAAATAAGCCAACCTGTTAAGGAGTAAACTAAAGCCAAAAATTAGCAGGGAAAAAAAAATAAACGTACGGGATATTTCGGTTACCCGGAAAAAGAATAAATAAATCATTATGGAACACAACCATGAAATATATAGATGCTTTGTTTGCCTGGAAAAAGCTTCAAAGGAATAAATGCTGTTCTCACTATACACCCTGCTTAACCAAGCAAAAACGATCCAACTTACGTTTAAAAAAATTAAATAGTGAAAATAAACAGGAATAACAGCATCAGGAATTCTGTCATTGAATAATGCTTTTGAAATTATTACAATAGCATTAAGCATTAAGATATCCAAAACTTGAAATGATATTTGTAAGTATCGTAGAAACTGTTTATTCATTTTAAAATATAAGCTAATTTAAATAGGAAATTAAGAAGATGGTAAAAGCCTTTTGTTATTTATAGCTGTTGTCAGAGGTAGGTATCTGTAAATTAATCAGAAGCGGTGAAATATAACGGACAACATTTTTATACTATTACAAGTGACTTTTTTGGAATCGGACAGTATATTTCTAATAATTTTGTAACAATCCTTTCCGAAGTACTTCCATCCCATAAAGGTGGTATGGAAGCTTTTTTCCATTGACCAGATTGTAGGCGCCTAAGAAAAGGCAATAGGTTAGAGGGTTCGGTGCCTACTAACTCATTGGAACCTAAAGTGATCGTTTCAGGTCTTTCTGTTGAGTTTCGTAATGTCATACAAGGAATGTTTAGAACGGTGGCCTCTTCGGTTATACCTCCGGAATCTGTTATAATCCCTTTAGCATTCCTGATCATATAAATAAATTCAAGATATCCCATAGGTTCAATTTGCAATAATCGCTTATTTGAAAACTGAAGGGTTTCAAGCTGTAGTTTTGTTCTGGGATGCACCGGAAATACAATGAGGGATTCCTCTGTACCATTCATTATAGCCATTAGCAGGTCCTGCAATTTGGAAGGGATATCAACATTTGCGGGACGATGTAAGGTTAATAAATAATACGTGTTTTTTTTCAAATTATCTTTTTTCCAAAAAGAGGGTTGCTTCATCTTATGAAGATTTTGCAATAATGTATCAATCATCGTATTTCCTACAAAGTGGATTCGATCATTTGGCACTCCGGAAAGAGCTAAATTTTTGTTTGCCACTTCGCTGGTGGTAAAAAAATGATCCGTAATGGAATCCGTTACGATCCTATTAATTTCTTCCGGCATTGTCATATCTCCGGACCGGATGCCAGCCTCGACATGAACAACCGGAATACATAGTTTTTTTGCAACTATCGCACACGCCATAGTTGACGTTACATCCCCAACCACCATAACAACATTGGATCTATTTTGAATAAGTTCTTTTTCAAAGCTTATCATAATAACTGCTGTTTGATTAGCCTGGCTGCCCCCTCCAGCTCCTAAATTTGCATCCGGTTCTGGAATTTCCAATTGCTCAAAAAAATCATCACTCATTATTTTATCATAATGTTGCCCTGTATGAATTAACCTATAATGAATATTTTCTCCAGCTTCCTGTGCTGATTTTATTGCTTTAATAATAGGAGCAATTTTCATAAAATTGGGACGGGCCCCGGCAACAATGGTAATAAGCATAACTTTTTAATTCAACGGATTATAAAGAGAGAAAGGGTAAAAAGGGTAAAATATTTTTTAAACTAAAGTCCTTGGCAAATTTTCAAGAGATCCACAGTATTTTACTCCAAATTTAATTTGCAATAGCAATTAAAGATTTGGTAAAAAGAAACGATTTTTCTCTTACAATTCTGGCTTCCGGAAACAATTCCTTCATTTCTTTTTCAGTCAGCAAGTTAAAATCTGGCCAAGTCTTTTTTGGCCAAAATTTATTAAAAAAAATAATGATTTTTATTTGCGTCCTTCTTGGCATTAAAACAAAAATACCTGGTAACCAGGAATGACTTTCAATAGGAAAATATTTGTAAGGCGTTTGGACATAATATTTATCGCATTTTGCCCTGATTTCATTGGCAAAAATTCTTTGTCTTTCAAACGCAACTGTTCTAAAATTCTTATCCGACTTAATGTCATAAATGTCTTTTTTATCAATTGTTACATGTTCTATGACCGAATTGCAAAAAATTATATCAAATTCATTTTTTACACAGGGAATTTTTCCACTTTCGTCTAATTCCATTACATCAAACCCATAAGTGTTTTTAGCCACCTTTAGCAGATCTTTATCTATATCGGCAATACAAATGGCTGGTTTAACGTCCAACGTTGTTGCCAATAAACTTCCATCACCACCGCCTAAATCTAAAATTTTTGTATTTTCATTGAGAGAGAAGAAGGAGGTGAAAATCTTTGCCCTCTTTTTTCTGGCTTTTAGAGAATAATAGGTAAATAGTTTACTAAGCATTGGTGTAAAATATTAAAAATGATTGAGGAATGCAACTTATGAAATTACATTAAACTTTAGAGAGCTGCGGTTTGACCCCATGTTGTTCATAATCAGAATTGAATATTAAGGCTTACTTGAAATTAGTATTCAGGCAGAGGCTTCACTCTGAACATGCCGAAGGATTGGGGTCTCTTCAGGCTCAGATGGATAAGAAACTGGAGTTTTAGATAGGTTCTTACTAAAAAATTTTTCTTTTAATACGAGGTAGATAAAAACGCTATTCGTAGTTAGGTAGCGC
>JALZIY010000127.1 GCA_030860085.1 Bacteroidota bacterium
GAATTACAACAGGAAATAAATAACCTTTCTGTGTCAGCAGATGAAAAAAACAATCTATGTACTTTTTTAAAAGATTTAAAAAACAATCAACAAAAAATTAATTATCATGGCCGGCGGGCAGATGCAATTGTAAAGGGTATGTTGCTTCATTCACGTAAAAGCACAGGACAAAAAGAATTAACAGATATTAATTTACTGGCAGAGGAGTATATGCAATTAAGTTACCATGGACTCAGAGCAAAAGATAAGTCCTTCAGCGCCACTATGCAAACACATTTCGACCCAAACCTTGAAAAAATAAATATTGTTCCGCAAGACATGGGAAGGGTGTTCTTAAATTTGTTTACCAATGCTTTTTATTCTGTAACCGAAAAAAAGAAACTACAACCGGAGGGTTATGAGCCTCTTGTTTCTATAAGTACAAAAAAGCTTAACCTCCCTTTAGGGCCTGCCCGTGCCGGTATGGATGGGGTCGGGGATGGAGGTAGGGGTGTTGAAATTAAAATAAGGGATAATGGGATGGGCATGAACCAGGAAGTTTTAGATAAATTATTTCAGCCTTTTTTCAGTACCAAACCAACAGGCCAGGGTACAGGACTGGGTTTATCTATCAGTTACGATATAGTTACTAAAATACATGGCGGGCAAATGCAGGCTAAAACTAAAGAAGCAGAATTTGCAGAGTTTATTATTCTTTTACCTGCATAAATTTGGATAATGATTGAGAATACACTTAAATTAAACAACATGAAGGTTTTAGTGGTTGACGATGAAAAGGATATGCAAACTTTATTTGAACAACGTTTTAGAAAAGAAATACGTAAGCAGGAAATGGAATTTGTTTTTGCCTTTTCAGGCGAAGAAGCGTTGAATTATCTTTCTCAGCATATGCACGAGGCAGTGCTTATTCTTTCGGACATAAATATGCCTGGAATGAGTGGGTTGGAGCTTTTAAGACGTATAAAAAAAGAGTTTGCACCTCCACCTCCTGTGGTAATGATGATCACTGCATACGGTGATGATGAAAATTATCAACAGTGCATGCAATGCGGGGCTGATGACTTTTTAACTAAGCCACTTGATTTTAGTGTGTTGAAAGAAAAACTTAAAATCGTAAAGTAATGGCAAAGATTTTAGTAGCTGATGATGAGGTGGATCTGGAGATGCTGATCAAACAAAAATTTCGTAAGCAAATACGTGAACATAAATACGAATTTGTTTTTGCGCTAAATGGAATTGATGCGTTGGATAAACTAAAACAGCATCCCGACATAGTTATTGTGCTTAGTGATATTAATATGCCTGAACTGGATGGACTGAGTCTCTTAACCAAATTGACAGAAACCAACCCACTTATTAAAGCTGTAATGGTATCTGCCTACGGTGATATGGATAACATACGAATCGCTATGAACCGTGGCGCTTTTGATTTTGTAACGAAGCCCGTAAATTTTCAGGACCTGGAGTTGACAATAGAAAAGACCCTTCAGCATGTCACTCAGCTTAAACAAACATTACAGGCAATTAAAGAAAATAATATCCTGCGGATGTATGTAGATGAAACTGTTTTAAATTTTATGAACCGGCAGGAATTTGAAACGACTTTGATGGCAAATGAAACAGTGGAAGCTACTATCGTGTATATTGATATCTGCGGCTTTACATCGATTACTGAAAAAGAGCCCGCCGATAGAGTAGTGAAGTTGCTTAATAAATATTTTGATGTAATGGTAAAAGAAATCATTGCACAAGGTGGTAATGTAGATAAATTTATTGGTGATGCTATTATGGCTGTATTTAAACGGGAATATCATTTAGATAGGGCAGTGGAAGCCTCCCTGGCAGTGCGTAAGCAAATTGAAGAAATGCCTACCGAGACAGAGGGTGTTTCTTTTTTGCCTAAGGTATCAATAGGAATAAACTGCGGAGAAGTGATCTCAGGTAATATAGGTTCTGCTAATCTGCGCAGGTTAGATTATACAGTTATTGGTGATGTGGTTAACACAGCACAGCGCTTGCAAACGGTTGCTAAACCAGGGCAGATATTAATTTCTGAAAGCTCTTATGAGCATATTAAAGAATCTTTCAACTGTAATAAAGTTGGCCCGGTTGAACTAAGAAATAAAACGGCAACTACTGTTGCCTATGAAGTTGTTAATTGAGGTTTTAATACATTCTTAATTTTTTTAAAAAAAAGCTCTCGCAGATTACTCAGAAAGGCACAGATAAAATACAATCGGACCATCTGTGCTCATCAGTGCTATCTGTGAGCAAATAAGACTTCCTGCTTCTTTAAAAAGAACTAAATTGTTTTCATCTAATAAACGGGTTACATGCTATATCCAGCAATACATAATTTCATAGACGGAAATTTTCTTACATCAGACAATGCACGGCTTTTAAATGTTGTTTCACCAGTTGATGGCAGAGAGTTATCTAAAGTGCCAATGTCCTCAAAAAAAGAATTAGATGCAGCCGTGGCTGCTGCTAATAAGGCATTCGCTTCCTGGTCAAAAACACCTATAAAAGAAAGGGTGCAGGTGTTTTATAAATATAAATTTTTACTGGAAAAAAATTTAGAATCGCTAGCTCAATTAGTACATGAAGAAAATGGAAAGACAATGGGTGAGGCCACTGCGGAAATTGAAAAATGTATTGAACTGACGGAGTTTGCCTGTTCTTTACCACAATTAATAACCGGCGAAATTTTAGAAGTAAGCAAAGGTGTTGAATGTAGAACGGAACATGTTCCGCTTGGAGTGGTTGCTTCCATTGTGCCTTTTAATTTTCCCAGCATGGTTCCAAACTGGACCATCCCCAATGCAATAGCCTTAGGCAATTGCATGATATTAAAGCCGAGTGAAAAAGTTCCGCTAAGTGCAGGCAGAATAGCCGAATTATTGAAAGAAGCCGGCTTACCCGATGGAGTTTTTAATGTAGTGCATGGCGATGTGGAAATGGTTGAAGCTATTTGTGATCATCCCGGGATTGAAGCGGTTTCATTTGTTGGTTCAACCAAAGTAGCGAAAATTGTTTACCTGCGAGCCACACAAAATTTTAAAAGATGTTTGGCATTAGGTGGCGCTAAAAATCATTTGATGGTTATGCCCGATGCTATTCCAGGCATGACGGCACAAAATGTCTCGGCTTCCATGAGTGGTTGCGCCGGGCAGCGCTGCATGGCTGCGTCCGCAATGGTGGCGGTTGGTGAAGTGGATCATATCATTAAAAAAATTGTTGAAGAAGCAAAAAAAATCATTCCGGGTCAAAATTTAGGCCCTGTTATTAATAAAGAATCACAGCAAAGGATTGAAAAATATATTACAGAGGCAGAAGAACAAGGCGCTAAGATTTTGTTAGATGGAAGAGGCGTAACCGTTAATGGAAAAGAAGGGGGAACCTATGTAGGCCCTACAGTTATAGATCATGTAAAACCTGATATGAACATTGCAAAAGAAGAGGTGTTTGGGCCTGTTATTAGCATCACCCGTGCCAATACGGTTGATGAAGCACTCGCCATTGAAAATGCAAACCCGTATGGAAATGCCGCCTCGGTCTTTACACAAAATGGCGGTGTGGCACGTTATATAATTGACAGGGCCAGCGCAGGGATGATCGGGGTAAACGTAGGTGTGCCTGTACCAAGGGAACCTTTTTCATTTGGTGGATGGAACGAAAGCAAATTCGGTGTAGGAGATATTACGGGAAAAAGTTCCATAGAGTTTTGGACAAAGTTGAAAAAGTCAACTATTAAATGGAATCCTGAAGCCGGTGTCAACTGGATGAGCTGAATCACCTCAGTTATGATTTTCCAAATTATAATCCCTTTGTGTAATTGAAACTCAAATACCGAATATGCAAATATTAAGTGACACAAATAGCTCAACGACTCTTAATAGCTCCCCTTTAGGGGATGGGGGCCAAATTATCCAGGACAATCTTGACTACACCCTTTTCTCCTGGAGTAAACAAAAAGGAATAAATCCCATCGCAGTAAAATATGCAGAAGGTGTTTACCTGTATGATTATGAAGATAAGCGCTATATTGATTTTTCATCCGGGTTGATGAATGTAAATATTGGTCATGGAAACCAGCGAATAACCGAAGCAGTTGTCAGGCAAATGCAGGAAGTAAGTTATGTTACCCCAAGTTGCGTAACAAAAGTTCGAGGTGAGTTGGGAAAGAAATTAGCTGAAATATGTCCGGGCGATTTAAACAAAGCATTTTTCACCCTGTGTGGCGCCAGCTCTATTGAGAATGCTATTAAGTTAGCAAGGCTTTACACAGGCCGGCATAAAATTATAACCCGTTATCAATCTTATCATGGTTCTTCCTATGGCGCAATGACGGCAAGTGGTGACCCACGCAAGCTTCCTATAGACGCACAGCAAGCCCCTAATTTTGTTCATTTTGATCTTCCTTATTTATATCGCTGGGAACATGGTGTAGAAAGTTTATTAAAAGAATCTGTTGCTCAACTAGAAAGACTAATAGCTTATGAGGGGCCTGGTAATATTGCTGCCATTTTATTGGAAGGTGAGTCAGGTTCATCAGGTTGTTTAAAATATCCTGTTGGTTATTTAAAAGCTCTGAGAGACTTATGTAATAAGCACGGGATATTATTAATAATGGACGAGGTGATGAGTGGGTTTGGCAGAACAGGCAAATGGTTTGGATTTGAAAATCATGGAATCGTTCCCGATATGATTGCCATGGCAAAAGGACTGACCTGCGGTTATTTGCCATTTGGTTGCTTAATGGTGAGTGATAAAATTGCTGCAAAGTTTGATGATAACATGCTGGCACTTGGATTGACCTATTCTGCTCATCCTGTTAGCTGCGCCGCTGCTTTAGAAACGTTGAAAATTTATGAAGATGAAAATCTTATTAAGAATGCCGCTGCCATGGGGAAATATATGGATAACCAGGTAGCATTATTAAAACAAAAACATCCCAGCATTGGCGATTGGCGCAATACCGGTCTGCTTGGCTGCCTCGAGTTGGTGAAGAACAGAGAAACAAAAGAACCCATGGCGCCTTTCAATGCTAATGCAACTGAAATGACTGTGATGAATAAAGTAGCTGCAAAAATTAAAGATTTGGGCATGTACACATTTGTAAGATGGAGCTATATTTTTATTGCGCCGCCGCTGTGTATTACCAAAGAACAAATTGATGAGGGATTGGAGATTATTTCAAAAGCAATTGAGATTGCGGATGAACATGTCTGAACCGCGAATTTGCGTGTATTGTATAGATTAATATTCGACTCCTCTGGAGTCGGAAAAGATGGTTTGATTGATGGCTACTACTACAGATATTTGACTCTTCTGGAGTCGGTAGAACTTTATGATTGCAAATTCAACATGACTACTTAGGAGTTAAATATATATATATAGAAAAAAACGGTTCAGTTTTAATTGTGACCTCGTAGTGGTCGAATATCTATAGCAAGAATGGGAAATATAAACACGACTCAGTAGGGATCTAACATCTATAGCATGAATAGCAAATAATAAACATGACTCCGTAGGAGTCGAATATCTATAGCATTTTAATGCGAAATAATAACGTGACTCCGTAGGAGTCAAATATCTGTAACATAACACAAACACAAACAAAATGCCCAACACCTATACACAATTGTACATTCAATTTGTATTTGCGGTAAAATACCGCCAGGCATTAGTACATGCTTCATGGAAAGATGAATTGTATAAATACATCACGGGGGTTGTTCAAAACAAAGACAGCAAGATGCTGGCCATAAACGGAATGCCGGATCATATTCACATATTCGTTGGATACAAACCCAAAATTTCTATGCCTGATCTTGTAAAAGATATTAAGCTGGCAAGCAATGAATGGATCAACGATTCAAATTTTACTGAACAAAAATTTGCCTGGCAGGAAGGGTATGGGGCATTTTCTTATGGACGCTCTCAAATTCATAATGTTTGTACCTATATTGAAAACCAGGAATTACATCATAAAAAGAAAACCTTTAAAGAAGAATACATTTCTCTTTTGAAAGCTTTTGATATCGAATATGAGGATAAATATTTGTTTGAATTTTTTGATTGATGGGTTTGACTCCTACGGAGTCGTAGGGGAATGGCCTGGTGGATTAGTTATAGATATTAGACTCCTACGGGAGTCGGTGAAACTTATTTATTGAGACTGCCGGGTATTAGCGTTTGGAGTCGTTTGAACTTGTCATAAATGTCCTTGCAATTCTTGTTATAAATGTCCTTGCAATTCTATTATTTGTTTAGATAAGAAGGCAAAAGATTGAATAACGATTTTCCAACTCCGTAGGAGTTAAATATCTATAGAACAGAGATTTGTTGTTTTTGATTGCGACTCCGTAGGAGTCAAATATTTACTCCTTACGGAGTCGTAGGGGGAATGGCCTGATGGATTAGTTATAGATATTAGACTCCTACGGAGTAGGTGAAACTTATTTATTGAGACTGCAGGGTATTAGCGTATTAGCGTTTGGAGTTGTTTGAACTTGTTATAAATGTCCTTGCAATTCTATTATTTGTTTAGATAAGAAGGCAAAAGATTGAATAACGATTTTCCAACTCCGTAGCAGTTAAATATCTATAGAACAGAGATTTGTTGTTTTTGATTGCAACTCCGTAGGAGTTAAATATCTGTAGCAAAGAAATGTCAATTAATAAACCCGACTCCGTAGGAGTCGAACAAGAATGATAAAATTGAATGAAGGATTGTATTTTGTAAGAAGGTTTAGACAATTTTCAATAGAATTCCCAGCCGTACAAGAGGGTGACACAACCAAAGCTCAATAGTAGCAATGAAGCCTGGCTCATAAAAAAAACTATGATATTAAAATATTTTTTTGTCGTTTGTTTTTTGTTGTTAAACACCGTTTTTTTTGCTCAAAACAAAAGAGCCCGCGATTACGGAATTCCGTTCGATGGCAACACCGGTAAATTAAATGCGATAACTGATGTGGCAGGAATAACGGTTGGACAGGTTACCATTAAAAAGGGCGACGGTGCATTGGTAAAAGGCAAAGGCCCTGTACGTACCGGTGTGACAGCTATTTTACCAAGAGGAAAAGAGTTTGCCCCGGTATATGCAAACTGGTATGCACTTAACGGTAATGGCGATATGACGGGTACGCATTGGATCACTGAATCAGGCTTTTTAGAAACGCCCATTTTAATTACCAATACTGGTAATGTAGGTATTGTTCGTGATGCAGCTTGGCAATGGATGGATAACAATAAATATTACACTCCTTTTTATAAAGATCATTGGTATGCCTATCCGGTAGTGGCAGAAACCTATGACGGAATGTTTAATGATATTAATGGTCAGCATGTAAAAAAAGAAGATGTATGGAAGGCTTTGGACAGTGCTAAAGCCGGTTCAATTGAAGAAGGCGGGGTAGGTGGTGGTACAGGAATGATGTGCTATGGTTTTAAAGGAGGAATAGGTACTTCGTCAAGAATAACTCACAAAGATTTTGGCGGCTATACTGTTGGCGTTTTAGTACAGGCAAATCATGGAAGCCGTGCACAATTAACCATAGCCGGTGTGCCCGTTGGAAAAGAATTGAAAGATACCTTGCTTCCCAAATTTGATCCGCCAACAGGCGGAATTGACAATCAGTTGAAAAATGAAATAGGATCAATAATAATTGTTTTAGCTACAGATGCACCTTTGCTTCCAGACCAGTTAAAAAGATTAGCGCAACGTATTCCTCTTGGGTTAACCAGGACTGGTGCCATTGGCGGCAATGGTTCAGGAGATATTTTCATTGCATTTTCCACCGCTAATAAAAATGCATTCAGCAATGAAAAAGAACAGCAGATTACTACCATACCGAATGAACTAATGAATGCATTATTTACAGCAACTATTCAGGCAACAGAAGAAGCTATTATTAATGCATTATTTGCCGGTAAAACTATGGTGGGTATTAATGGAAATACGATGTATGGACTGCCCGCAGAAGCTGTGGTTAGGATCATAAAGAAATACAACAGGATTAAAAAATAGACTATGCTAAATTCTAAATGTTGAATGTTATATGAGAAAGATTCACTTTACATTTAGCATGCAACATTCAATATAAAAACACTGGATGACTGAAAATAACTCATCTCTCTACAACGAAGACCTCGCTATTGTTCCAAAAGAAAAACGAACCTGGAACACCTGGAACTATGCAGCACTGTGGATCAGTATGAGTTTGTGCATTCCAACATATATGCTTGCCAGTTCATTAATACAAGGAGGGATGAATTGGTGGCAGGCTATCCTTACCATTTTTTTGGGAAATACGATTGTTCTTATTCCAATGATCCTGAATGGACGAGCCGGGGCAAAATATGGAATTCCATTTCCGGTGTTGGCCCGTGCAAGTTTTGGTGTGAAAGGTGCCAATATTCCAGCGATATTGAGAGCTATTGTTGCCTGTGGATGGTTTGGCATTCAAACATGGATTGGTGGTTTTGCACTTTATCAAATGTTTCGATTATGGATGCCATCGCTTGAAACCTTGCCACCGATTTTTCCTGTTTCATTTGGATTGGAAACCGGCCCGGCTATTTGTTTTTTTTTCTTTTGGTTGCTTAACATGTATGTGGTGTATCTGGGTGTTGAAAGCATCAGGAAATTATTAGTATTTAAAGCAATTTTTCTTCCTATTGCAGCGCTTGCCTTATTGTTCTGGGCTATAGCTGCAGCCAATGGTTTAGGGCCTATATTAAGTACACCATCAAAACTTTCCAGCAGTGAATTCTGGAAATTCTTTTTTCCGGCGTTAACCGGAATGGTTGGATTTTGGGCAACGCTTTCCTTAAACATCCCTGATTTTACACGCTATGCAAAAAGCCAGAAAGCACAAACAAGAGGGCAAGCTATTGGTCTCCCAACCTCTATGACTTTGTTTGCTTTTATTGGTGTGGTAGTTACTTCAGCTACAACTATTATTTATGGAACCACCATTTGGGATCCCGTTGTTTTAGCCGGTAAATTTGAAAACAAATTATTGGTTAGCCTGGCCATGATTGCTGTAGCTATTTCCACATTGGCCACAAACATTGCTGCAAATATTGTAAGTCCTGCAAATGATTTTTCTAATCTTTCGCCAAGAAAAATTGATTTTAGAAAAGGTGGTTACATCACAGGTGTCATTGGAATAATTATTTTTCCATGGAAATTAGTTGCCGACCCCAGTGGTTATATTTTTACCTGGTTGGTGGGTTACTCCAGTTTGTTAGGACCAATAGGTGGAATTATGATCGCTGATTATTTTTTTATACGCAGGCAACAATTATTAGTAAATGACCTGTATAAAATAAAAGGAATTTATTCTTACAATAAAGGATTTAATCATTATGCTATTATTGCATTACTGTTGGGCATTTTGCCAAACGTTCCTGGGTTTCTTACAACAATTCAAGTGATAGACAGAGAAGCTGTGTGGCTATGGTTATCTGGCTTTTATAACTATGCCTGGTTTGTAGGATTTTTTGTTTCAGGGATAACTTACTTATTAATGATGAAGAGAATCGAAATTGGCAAGACAGAAAAAAATCAGGACGAGAAAATAATATTAAAAAATACAATCACTCATTTGTAAACGTAATCAAAACCCTCCCCACCGGGGAGATCAGGAGGGGCATTATGTCACTATTAATTAAAAACGGAAGAATTATTACTGCATCTGAAGATTACGTTGCGGATGTTTTTATTCAAGACGAAAAAATAAGAACAATCGGGCAAAATTTAAATATACAGGCAGATGAAGCGATTGATGCAACAGGAATGTTTGTATTTCCCGGTGGTATTGATCCGCATGTGCATTTAGATATGCCTTTTATGGGAACTTTTTCCAGCGATACTTATGAAACAGGAACGAGAGCCGCACTCCATGGCGGCACTACAACGGTGATAGACTTCATTTTGCAAAAACAAGGAAATTCGTTAAAAGCCGCCTTAGAAGATTGGCGCTCAAGATCGGATAATAATTGTGTGGGAGATTACAGTTTTCACATGGCCGTCACAGATTTTAATGAAGAAACAAAAAAAGAAATCAAACATTTTGTAGAGGATGAAGGCATTACATCTTTCAAAACATTCATGGCTTATAAAGGCGCGTTAATGATTGACGACAGGCAGATGATTGGTTTGATGGAAGAAGTAAAAAAGCAAGGTGGAATAGTTACGGTACATGCAACCAATGGAGATATGATTGATTACCTGGTTGCAAAACATAGAGAAGAGGGAAAGCTTTCACCGTTGTATCATTATCTATCACAACCGGAAGTAACAGAGGCAGAAGCATCTGAACGTTTTGTTGATATGGCAAATTATACTGGTTGCCCAGGTTATATTGTACACCTTACTTGTGAAGGTGCATTGAATGCGGTTCGTAACGCAACAAGAAGAAACCAAAATATTTTAGTTGAAACCTGCATACAATATTTGTTATTAGATGCTTCGTTGTATGAAAAAGATTTTGATGGCGCCAAATGGGTGATGAGCCCTCCATTAAGAGAAAAGAAAGACCAGGAAACACTTTGGGCCGGCATTAACCAGGGGTTGGTAAAAGTGGTGGCTACGGATCACTGTCCATTCAAATGGCAGCAAAAACTGATGGGTGAAAAAGATTTTTCAAAAATACCGAACGGTCATCCGGCTATTGAACATCGCATGGAATTGTTGTACAGCGAAGGCGTTCATAAAGGAAGAATTACATTGAATAAATATGTTGAGGTAACAAGTACAAACCCTGCAAAAATTTTTGGAATGTTTCCACGCAAAGGAACGATTGGCATTGACAGTGATGCAGACCTGGTTATTTTTGATCCCAATGAAAAGCATACAATTTCTGCAGCATCACATCACATGAATGTTGATTATTCAGCTTACGAAGGCTGGGAAGTGACAGGTAAAGTAAAAACAGTTATCCTTCGCGGAAAGGTTGCCATTGACGATAATATTTGTAAATTGGAAAAAGGATACGGACAGTTCATCAAGAGAAACAAAGTGGATGGAATGATATAACTCTGATGAATGTTAAATGCGAAATTTTAAATCACTTCATTTAATACCCATCATTCAACATTTAAAATAAAATCCATGCGCATAATCAAATCAGGCCTCATACAAATGAGTTTGCCAAAAACAGAAGGTGAAGGAACCATAGAAGAGATCAAAGAAGCAATGGTGCAGAAGCACATTCCATTGATTGAGAAGGCCGGTGAACAAGGTGTACAAATTCTTTGTTTGCAGGAAATTTTCAACACGCCCTATTTCTGTCCCGGCCAGGATCGTAAATGGTACGAATCTGCTGAAACTGTCCCTGGCCCAACCGTAGAACGTATGGTGGAATATGCAAAAAAATACCAGATGGTGATGATAGTGCCGGTTTATGAAAAGGAACAGGCAGGTGTGCTGTATAACACAGCCGCAGTAATTGATGCAGACGGAACTTATTTAGGCAAGTATCGAAAAAATCATATTCCACATACATCTGGTTTTTGGGAAAAATTTTTTTTTAAACCTGGTAATTTGGGCTACCCGGTTTTTCAAACAAAATATGCAAAAGTGGGTGTTTATATCTGTTACGATCGTCATTTTCCAGATGGTGCAAGGGTGCTTGGATTGAACGGTGCTGAGATCGTTTATAATCCATCTGCAACTGTTGCCGGTCTTTCGCAATATTTATGGAAATTGGAACAACCGGCACATGCTGCTGCCAACGGATATTTCATGGGATGCATAAATAGAGTAGGAGAAGAAAAACCATGGAACCTGGGCAAATTTTATGGATCATCATATTTTGTTGATCCACGCGGGCAAATTTTTTCGCAGGCATCAGAAGAAAAGGATGAATTGCTTGTTTCGGAATTTGACCTGGACATGATTGAAGAAGTAAGAAGTGTTTGGCAATTTTACAGAGACAGGAGACCGGAGACGTATGGGAAGTTGGTGGAGTTGTAATGTGATGATTTGCTAATATGCTAATATGCTGATGTGCTAATTATGTACCAGCCAGCATTACTACTATTAAGCTTTTGTTGCGTCGCACTCTTGTACTGCAACAATTCTATTGAGTAATTTCGGAGAGGTTAAATAGATGTAGCAAGCTTTCTGTGGAAGAATGTTTGACTCCTACGGAGTCAGGTGGCATTGGGTGGTATAAATTATCTACAGATATTAGTCTCCTACGGAGACGGGATTGGGAAAACTTATTTCAATGCAATATTTTTTTACAATGCTAACCTCACAGAAGTTAAATATCGGCAGATGAAATCTTTTTTTTAAATGCCAACCTCGTAGAGGTTGAATATCTGTAGAAAATCAATGATTGAGGGTAATACAACTCCGTAGGAGTTGAACATACATGACAATTGAAAGTGTTATTGAACGATTATCATTTTTATATTTTACATTAACGCTATGGCAATTTTGAACAATAGATTAAACGCTGAACAATACGAAGAGAATTTCTCCGACATTCATCCGCCCTTTGACATAAAAGAAGCGGCGCTTGTTGAGGCCAACCGTTGCCTTTTTTGTTATGATGCACCCTGCATAAAACAATGCCCTACAAGTATCAACATTCCGAAATTCATTAAACAAATAACTACAGATAATATAAAAGGTTCGGCCAAAACAATTTTTGACTCTAATATTTTTGGTGCAGGTTGCGGGCGGGTTTGCCCTGTTGAAAAATTATGCGAAGGATCCTGCGTGTATAATCTTTTGCACGAGGCTCCCATTCCCATTGCCAAACTCCAAAGATATTCCACCGAAAAAGCAATTAAAGAAAAATGGCGACTGTTTGATCGCCAACCAAACAGTGGGAAAAAAGTGGCCGTCATCGGTGCAGGCCCGGCCGGACTTTCCTGTGCCCATGTACTTTCCAGAGAAGGCATTGATGTAACCATATTTGAAAAAGAAAGCAAAGGTGGCGGATTGATGACTTATGGAATTGCCGCATACAAAGTAACTCCTGAATTCTGCCAGGATGAAGTTGACTTTATTACCTCGCTTGGTGGAATTACAATTGAATATAATAAGGAGTTGGGAAAAGATCTTTCATTGGCTGAATTGAAAG
>JALZIY010000132.1 GCA_030860085.1 Bacteroidota bacterium
TTAGACATCCAAAACTATGCAGGCCGTCAAAATATATTTGCGGATATAGGTTACTGGACACCTGATAATAAAAGCAATTCTCGACCGTCGTTAGCCTATACTAATTCAAGAGGATATAATTATCCCACCAAATCAAATTATTTCAGGGTCAAGGATATTACGCTGAGCTATCGTTTAAATAATTCAATGCTAGACAGGTTCAATCTTGGTTCTGCCATGTTTTATATTAGCGGACGCAATATCCACACATTTACCAATTGGTTTGGATACGACCCTGAAAGCAATGCCAACTATCCAAATGAAAGCAGCCAAAGATTTTTAAATTACCCCAACGTATCAACGTATGTGTTTGGTGTAAATCTTAGTCTTCGTTAAACTAAAATGATGAGACCTAACAGGTCTTCAAGACCTGTTAGGTCTGCAAGGTTACAATCATCATTGCTAAAATATTAAACAGATGAAAAAAATTATTATTGCGGCTATTGGTTTACTTATTTTAACCATGCCGTTCCAGTCATGCAAAAAAAGTTTCCTGGATGAAAATCTTCTATCCTCATTTACCCCAACTAATGTATTAACGGATTCCCTGGGATTGGAAGCGGCAATAGCGGGACTTCAATCCGTTGTTCGCGGACAATACACCGCAAGCGATATACAAGGGCTTCTGTCTACCATGCATGTAGGCACCGATATTGCCAGAGGTGGTTTAACAACGAATGTCGAGGTCGGTTTTTACAATTATCCAACGCTCACTTCGCAAAATATAGGAGTGTTATTTTACTGGAGAAATGCTTACCAAATAATAAACAATGCAAACCAGATTATAGATGCAGTAAGCAATTCTCAAATTCCGTTATCTCCTGCAGGTAAAAACAGCTATTTAGCAGAAGCCAGATTTTTCAGGGCCTACGCTTATAATTTTCTTTCCATTCTTTGGGGAGATGTTCCATTAATTGATAAGCCTTTAGATAAACCGCGTACAGATTTTACCCGTAGTCCTGTTACAGAGATAATTAATTTTACAATTGATGATCTCGCTTTTGCGGTAGCAAACCTGCCCGAAGTAAATAGGGTAAAAAAAGAAGGACGTATTAATAAAGCTGCAGCCCGCCAGCTTCTTGCCGAAGTGTACCTGCGTGCCGGCAAAGCCGATTTAGCCGAAGCGGAATGCAAAAGCATTATTGGCACTAGCCTGTTCAAACTAATCAATGCCCGTTATGGAATAAAGAAAGATCTTCCCGGAGATTATTATGCCGATATGTTCATTAAAGGAAATCAACGCCGCAGGGAAGGTAACACAGAAGGCATCTGGATTATTGAGCAGGATTTTAATGTGCCTGGCGGTACAACTGCCATTCCCACTTTTGCATCATCCGATCAGCATCACCGCGTTTGGGTTCCTTTTTATTCAAATGTGGCCGGGATGATAGTAGCCGATTCATTAGGTGGAAGGGGCATAGGCCGCATGCGGCTTAGCAACTGGGTTCTGTATCAACTATACTCAGCTAACGACATGCGTAATTCTATTTATAATATCAAAAGAAAGTTTTGGTATAACAATCCTCAATCACCTAATTACGGAAAGCCGGTTGTAGTGCCGGCTGCAGATACCATTCATAAAATTGCTCCCTATACCACCAAATGGAATTATTTCAATCCCCTGGGCGATGGTACACAATTTGCCAGCTTTAAAGACCTCTTCATGATGCGCCTGGGAGAAACTTATTTGCTGATGGCAGAAGCCCAGTTCAGGCAAGGCAAGCTTATGGATGCTGCAACAAGTATTAATGTATTGCGCACAAGAGCACAGGCACCGCAGGTACAGGCTTCAGACATTACCCTTAACTTTATTCTTGATGAGCGTGTAAGAGAGCTGGTTGCAGAAGAAAACCGGCGGATGACCCTGGTGCGTACAGGCACATTGGTTGCCAGGGCGCAACAGCTCAATGGATCAAATGTTACAGGGCTTCAGCCATTCAATATGCTTTTACCTATACCACAAACCGAAATTGATTTAAATACCGGCGCTGAATTGAAACAAAATCCAGGTTATAATTAATCATTTAAAAAAAACCTCATGAAACTTAAAAAACTATTACCAGCGGTTACAATGTTGTTACTTTTTTTAGTAACAGCTTGCGAAAAGCAAAATGAACAGAACACTGCATTAGTTGAAGAAAAGGTTTTAACACAAGAACAAGATGTAGTAACTGAAGGCACGTACCCAAATCCATTAGGACCACTAGGGGCAGATCCGGGTGTTATACTTGCAAACGGATATTATTATTTTTATTGTACATCTGGTAACAGCACCGGTGCAATGCCTATCAAATGGTCACCCGATCTTTTTACCTGGACAGATAATGGTGCCCGTGTTTTTCCTATTGGCCAGTTTCCTACATGGGTAAATGGCGGTAGTTACTGGGCTCCGGAAGTTCATTATATTAATGGAAAGTATGTTTGTTATTATTCTGCCAAAGGTGCTGACGGTTGGTTTAAAATTGGTGTAGCAACCGCACCCGGCCCTACAGGGCCATTTACTGATAAAGGCAGTGCGTTGGTGTCTAACGCCAGTTACAGCCTCATTGACCCCACTTTCTTTCGCGATCCAACCAATGGCAGGAATTATATTTTATGGAAGAACAATAAAAACGCATTGGATCCACCACAGCAAACCCAGATTGTTCTTCGTGAGGTTTCGCAAG
>JALZIY010000183.1 GCA_030860085.1 Bacteroidota bacterium
CCGCTACACCATACGCATAGCATCGGCTAAATACACTTCTTTGTCTTTCGGCTATCATTATAATTCTAAAAAGAAATATTAAATAAATGATAAGTAAAACTGAGGTTCCCGCAAACCCAAAACTTTCACCAATCGTACAAAAAATAAAATCTGTACGCTGCTCGGGTACAAAGTCGTAGCGGGTTTGTGTGCCGCTTAATAATCCGTGTCCGAATAAACCCCCGGAACCGATTGCAATTTTTGACTGTCGTACATTATAGTCTGCAATATTACCCGCTTTTTTTGCTGTAGCGTTTTTAATAGCCGCCGGTTCAGCAGAATAAGGATTGTCCTTACCAAATAGAGAATAGATTCTATCCACCTGGTGTTTTTGTAAAACATTTTTAAAAAGAAAAGGAACCGAAAAACGCTGTATACCCACACATATCAACCAAAGAAAAACAATACTGACTAATTTGCTTCTGTCCCGGCGTACCTGGCGGCGGTTAAGATAAATAACAAATGCAGCAATAATTGTTAGAATGATAGCCAGAATATTTGGATCGATAATAATGGAAGCTATAACCAATACAGCAATAGAAAAACTAATGATCAGTACAGTAGGTGACAGACCTTCCCGATACATTACCAGGAAAAAAGAAAAATATACCAATGCTAATCCTGTCTCACTTTGTAATATACTAAGCAATGCAGGGATTATAGCAATACCGGCTGCTATCAATTGCGAGCGTTGTTTACTAAAATCCATGTTTGGTAGCGACAGGTATTTAGCCAATGCCAAACAAACACAAACCTTACAAAATTCTGCGGGCTGAAAATTAAATCCTCCAAAACGAATGATTGAATCAGTACCTTTTACCGGGGAGTGAAATGGAAAAACAAGCAAAAGCATCACAATTCCTACAGCATACCAAAGATTTGCAGTGGCTGTAAAAAATTTGCTGTCAGTTAATAAAATAAATACGCCTATAACAATTGCAGCAATAAAAAAGTAAAGCTGTTTACTATAATCTGTTTTAAAAGAGAAAAAACTGCTAAGAACAGAATCACCTTCACGATAGGTAACTGCAAAAATCGCTGTGATACCAATAAAAACTAAAAGTAAATACAACCAGATCATTACCTGATCAATCCCTTTAGTTATAATTCCTTTGCTTTTGCTCATCAAGCAATCGTTTTCTTTTTCATAATATGCACTTTTTTCGGTTCAATTATGCCCTGATCCTGTCTGTAAACTATTCTTTGTATTGGCGCAGAGGAATCTTTTTTAGCAGGTTTTGGTGATGACCGGTTTAAGAATTTTTTTATGTAGTTGCTGTCATTAGTTATTTGGTACCATCTAAAAGCACGGGTAGAGTCGGCTTTGTACTGTAACCGAGGTAAATGCGAAGGCATCAGGTTTTTATTGGAAAGTTCATCTATCCTTTTTACACTTTCAGGTCGCAAGGTATCGTTCAAAAACTTTTCAATTAAAAGGGATGCAATAGGTGCTGCGGATGTGGAACCGTATCCTGCGTTCTCAACAACTACTGCTAATGCAATTTTTGGATTTTCACGTGGTGCAAAACAAACAAACATTGCATTTTCATTCAACTCTAACTTTCTTCCATCCATAATGATAAAATTTTGCGCCGTACCGGTCTTAGCACAAATATTAATTCCCGGTATTCTTGCACCCGTAGCTGTACCTCTTTCTACCACATCCTGCATGCCACTCATAACTGCTTCAAATGCCTCGTCAGATATATCTGTAAGTACATTATGCCGCTGGCGAAAACGATTCAAAATTGTATCTTCCTTGGTTTCGCCGTCAATATTTTTTACAAAATGAGGCGTGTAATAATATCCTTTATTAGCTATAAGGCACATAGCATTCGCTAACTGTAGTGGTGTTGATGTCATTTTATCCTGTCCGATACCTAAGGTTAGGTTGGTGCATGAATTCCAAACATTTCTATAATCTTTGTTATAAACAGAAGTATCCGGAATGTTTCCCTTGTCTTCGCTTGGCAAGTCTATGCCTAAGCGGATACCAAGTCCAAATTCATTCATATACTCCCGCCACCTGGCATATCCGTCTTTCACATTTCCGTATTTAGGATTATCTGCAACCATGCGGTAAATATGTGTAAAGTATGAGTTGCATGAATTAGCAATGGCTAATCGCAGATCAGCAGCGTGGCCCTGGTTTGTATGAGTGCAGGCGGGCTTTCCAATTCCACAGGCATAATATCTTCCGCTGCAGCCATAACCAAACGATGGAGTGATCACCCCCTCATCAAGCGCAACTAAGGCCCCAATTGGTTTAAAGGTTGAGCCTGGAGCATATTGACCTTTTATAGCGCGGTTTAATAATGGGCCTGCCACATTCAATACCAATTTCGAGTAATTCCGCTTAAACTCCGATCCTGTTAAACTATTGGGATTGTAGTTAGGACCGGATGTCATGGCAATAATGCCACCGGTTTTTGGCTCAATAGCAATCACCGCACCTACTTTGTTGGTCATTAGTTTTTCGGCCAATTGCTGAAGTTCAACATCTATATAAGTGTGCAGGCTTCTTCCTGCAATTTCTGCTGTATCAAATTCGCCATTTTCATATTGGCCTTTAAGGCGGTTTTTATTGTCTTTAATTAAAAACTGCACGCCTCGTTGTCCCATCAATATCCTCTCGTAAAATGCTTCTATACCACTTCTGCCTACATAATCGCCAGGCTGGTAAAAATTACCGGAACGTGCAATAAGGCCTGAATCCACCTCGCCTACATATCCCATTACATGGGCACCAGCATTAAAAGGATAAACTCTTATAGGGCGTTGTTGTAAATAAAATCCGCTGCTGAAGCGCCACATATTTTCTTCAAACCTGGCGTATTTTTCAGGTGAAAGAAGTTCTTCGAACGAAGATGGACGAAAGCGGCCATTACGCAAAATGGCATCTATCATTCGCTGTCTAAACTCGGCAGTATCTATCTGCAACAATTGGCATAGATAGGCTGTATCTACATTCTTTACCTCTGATGGCGTAACCATCAGGTCATACATTAAAGTATTGTTTAAAATAGATTTGCCTTTACGATCAAAAATTATACCTCTTGAAGGATACACGACTTTTCGAAAAACTGCATTATCCTGCGCCAGCTTCTGGTATTTACCAGATAGTACCTGTAAGTTAAAAAGCTGGGCAATGATGATCAGTAAAGTAACCAGGAAAATCAGCCTTATTATGTAGCTCCTCGATCCATTAAACACCGACATATATAAATGTAAAAAAAAGAAGTGAAGTGATCAGATTACATATTGCAATCCTATGCAAAATTGCTAAACTATTGAAGATGTGCAACTATCGTTTTGATAATTTTTTGTTATGTACCTTAAAAGGCTCAACTGTATACAAGTTCACATGTTTAGTCTTGAACCACAAAACAATACTGATTGATTAAAGAATGATTAATAAATAGAGTTGCAGAGATTCTGAAGGCGGTATAAAAATTTACTATGCTGTATTAGTTCTATATTTTAATATGCGTGGGAATAATAATTCAACCGTGAGAATAAGCAGCATGCTAATAGCAGAAGTGGCGCCAACTTTGATGATGAAATTCAAGAACGTACCAAACTGTAGCCACTGCAATAGAATTAACCAGGTATGATGTAAAAAAGTAAGAATAAAAGCATAAACCATGTATGGACCCCATCCCATACCCCGGGGTGATGGCTCATGGTAGTTAAACTCAGTAACCTCTTTGGCAATTAACAGGTTAATAATATATGGACGAACATAGGCTATCAGCACACAAGCGGCGGTATGCACGCCAGGGCTTAACGTAAAATAATCCAGGGAGAGGCCGGTAATAAAACCAACAAATAAAAGCGTCAGCCGTGGCATGGTAAAAGGCAGCCACAACAGGAATAAATAATAGAGATAAGGGACAATAAATCGGTGCAGGTGTGGAATTTTATTTAGAACATATACCTGCACCAAAATAAAAATTATCAGCCTGAATATATTTTTTAGAAGATCACTCAACTTTTAAATTCTTTTTTCTTGTTCTAATTTTTTCTCTGTGTCACTTTCAAGTTTTAATTGCTCTGAACGTTGCAGGTTTTCTATTACAAAAACCTGTTGCACACTGCTAAAATTTACGGCACTCCTCACTTTTAATTCATAGAAGCCTGTTGCTTTATTGGTGTTTACCCCTACAACTCTTCCTATCATATATCCGGGCGGATAGTTATAAGCATACTGGCTCGTTAATACCGTATCACCTTTTTTTACATCTACATCTTTACTAATGCCTTCCAGGATTAAAAAGCGGGGATCTTCTGCATCCCATTTAATAGTACCTGATGTATTGGTTTTTTTTAACACCGACGGTACACGGCTTTTTGTATGCAATAAACTAAGTACCTGGCTAAAATTGGGGCTTACATTTATGATAATACCCACCACCCCACCATCCGAATTTATAACCGCCATATTATCCTTAATGCCATGGTTGGCTCCCCGGTTCAATTGCAAATAATTATTTTCAGAACTGACAGAGTTGTAAACCACTTTAGCATCACGTGATAAATAGCGCCGGTATTGGGTAATTGAATCTATACGGACCGAATCAACAAATAATCTTTGGCCCGTATCTGGAATATTATAATTTATCCGCAACAAATTCAGCAAAGAATCATTCATACGATGGACACGTTTATTTTCTTCACGCAGGTGAAAATAATCATCCACTTTATCTACTTGTGTATTAATGCTGCCGGTAAGTTCCGTAGCCGCTCCAAAAAAAGCGGCCCTGTGAAAACGATTGTATTTAAAAAGCATCCAAAGTGCAAATCCCTGCAACACCAAAAAAAGGAGAAAAACAAAATAACGTCGGATGAAAAGAAATATGTTGCGCATAGGGGAAAGCTGCAAGCTGCGAGCAATTAGCTGCGAGCTGCGAGACAAAAGAAAGTTTCATAATTATATATCTCAAGGCTCGTGGCTCAAGGCTCGTGGCTAATTTTTTATCTCATTACAAAAGGATATCGTTCATAGTTTTTTAAAGCTAACCCTGTACCACGAACTACGCTTAGTAATGGATCGTCAGCGACATGGACAGGCAATTTAATTTTTTGGCTTAAACGTTTATCCAACCCTTTTAACAAAGCACCGCCACCCGTAATATAAATACCGCGGCGGTAGATATCAGCCGCCAGTTCCGGTGGTGTTTGTTCCAACGCTTTCAAAATAGCTTCTTCAATTTTGAAAATACTTTTATCAAGGGCCTCTGCAATTTCCTGGTAGCTTACCATAATCTGTTTTGGAATACCCGTTACCAGGTCACGGCCATTCACAGGCATATCATCAGGAGGGTTTTCAAGGTCTTTCATGGCAGCGCCGATCGTAATTTTAATCTGTTCTGCCGTACGTTCACCAATCAATAAACTATGATAACGTCTTAATGCTTCTAAAATATCTGCCGTAAATTCATCACCTGCAATGCGAATTGATTGATCGCAAACAATACCTGCGAGGGCAATAACGGTTATGCCTGTAGTACCGCCACCAATATCAATGATCATGTTACCAACAGGTTCCTCCACATCTATACCAATACCTAAAGCCGCCGCCATTGGTTCATGAATCAGGTACACTTCTTTTGCACCAGCTTGTTCCGCACTGTCTCTCACCGCCCTCTTTTCCACTTCGGTAATAGAAGAAGGAATACAGATCATCATTCGCCAGCTTGGGGGAAAGATGGGTTTCTTTGGATAAACCAATTTGATCATTTCACGTAGCATTAGCTCCGCCGCATTAAAATCAGCGATTACACCATCTTTTAACGGACGAATTGTTTTAATGCTTTCATGTGTTTTTTCGTGCATCATTAAGGCTCGCTTGCCCACTGCTAATACTTCTTTTGGGTTATTACGGTTCAGCGCTACAATAGATGGTTCGTTTACCACCACTTCGTCGTTATGTATAATTAAGGTATTTGCTGTTCCAAGGTCTATCGCTATTTCCTGTGTGAACCAGTTAAAAAGTCCCATGCTTGTGGAGTGGATTTATAGAGTAAAACGTTTGCGTGCAAATTTGATGCAAATAATTCACATATACAAAGTTGAAATAGTCAACAGTGAATGGTGAGTAAGAGCTGTTAATGCTGGCAAATTACTTCCTTACATAATAATTCACTGCGCTTTTTTATTGACTGTTGCTATTGACCATTCATTATTGAAGATTGACAATTCAATACTCACCACCCATTATTCACCATTCACAATCCTACATTTGTTCCTGTGAAGATCATTAACCGAACGGTTTGGATACTTTCGATAGTAAGCATGTTTGCAGACATTGCCAGCGAAATGCTTTACCCGGTTATTCCTGTTTATCTCAAAGAAATTGGTTTCTCTATTTTTTTAATTGGTTTATTAGAGGGGGTTGCAGAATTCACTGCAGGACTTAGTAAAGGTTATTTTGGCAAATTGAGTGATGAAAAAGGCTTGCGTTTACCATTTATAAAAGGCGGCTATTTTTTAAGTGCTTTGTCAAAACCAATGATGGCAATTTTTGCATTCCCACTTTGGGTTTTTGTTGCACGAACCATTGACCGCCTGGGAAAAGGATTACGTACCGCCGCACGTGATGCTTTGCTTTCTCACAATGCAACGCCTCAAACAAAGGGAAGAGTATTTGCTTTTCATCGCGGAATGGATACATTAGGGGCAGTGACGGGTCCATTGATCGCACTGCTTTTTTTACATTTTTTTCCTAAGCAATACGCTTCACTTTTTTATATTGCCGTAATTCCAGGCATGATAGCCGTAGCACTTATTTTTTTGTTAAAAGAAAAAAGGCAACCATCTTCCACGCTAAAGAAAGGAAATTTCTTTTCGTTTTTCTGGTATTGGAAAATTTCCCCACCAGTTTATAAAAAACTAATTATTGGACTATTGGTGTTTGCTCTTTTTAACAGCTCTGATATTTTTTTGTTGCTAAAAACAAAAGAAATAACGGGAAGTGATGAACTGACGATCATAGTATATGTTTTCTATAATCTCGTGTATGCACTTTCTTCTTATCCACTGGGTGCAATTGCAGATAAAATTGGTTTAAAGAAAGTTTTATCTTTTGGCTTCATTCTTTTTGCCATCGTTTATCTATTGTTTGCATTCAGTAATTCTATCATTTTGGTTTTTATTGGCTTTTTTATTTATGGCATTTATGCATCCGCGACAGAAGGTATTGCCAAAGCTTGGATTACAAATATTGTTCATGAAAAAAACCCCGGCACCGCTTTAGGTTTTTATACTTCCTGCCAAAGCCTTTGCAGTTTGTTGGCCAGTGCTTTAGCAGGTTTTCTTTGGATGACGTTCAATAGCACCGTAACTTTTACTATTACTGCTATTGCTACCTTAAGTGTTTTCTTTTATATGCAGATCTTCGTTAAAAAAATATAAAACAGGCTAAGAGAAGAAAAAAGAAAAAAAGAAATGAAAAGAGAATAGCTATTTACTCAACTCTTTTTCTCTTTCGGTTTGCTCAAGCTCTAAATTCTTTCAACTCTTTTTCTCTTTCGGTTTTCTCTTAGCTTACTTATTCAGAAAGCTGTATCTTTTTAGCATGCCTGCACCAAACCTGCACCTGTGGTACAAAGCACCCTTTTTACGATTGATCTTTCCTTTTATTGCAGGTATTCTTATTCAATGGCACGGACAATTTTCTTTCCATTTGTTGATCGGGAGTTTTTGCTTTCTATTATCTGTTGTTAGTATCTATCAATTTTTACCGCTATCCAAAAAATTTGTTTTTAGTTCTTTCAACGGTATTACCATTACTTTATTTATAGCCGTATTGGGCGCCATATTAACCTGGACAAAAGATATCAGGCATAATCAAAACTGGATTGGGAATAATAATCTTAGGTACAATTCTTTAATGCTTAAGCTACAGGAGCCTCTCGTTGAAAAACCTAATTCTTATAAAGCAATTGCAAGTATAGAAACCAGATATCACAGCAACACAATTGTATCATCAAAAGGGAACGTCATTGTGTATTTAAAAAAAGATTCTTCGGCAAATACTTTAGGATACGGTTCCATTATTCTTATTAAAAAAGCATTACAGGAGATAAAGAATAGCGGCAACCCCGGGAGTTTTGATTATAAACGCTACAGTCTTTTCCAGGGCATTACCCACCAGGTTTACTTAACGACAAACGATTTTATTTCCTTACCTGTTAAGGATGCCAGGGCGCATAAAACTTTTCTTTTTCAAAGCAGAAGATGGACGATTTCTGTACTGCGTAAATATATTAGCGGAGATAAAGAACAAGGGTTAGCGGAAGCCTTATTGATTGGGTATAAAGATGACCTGGATAAAAATTTGGTTCAATCATACACAAATACCGGCGTTGTACATGTGATAGCCATTTCGGGATTGCACCTGGGTATTATTTACTGGTTGCTTCTTTTTATTACCAAACCACTCAAACGAAAACAAATAAGCTGGCTGCGATTTATCATCATTATTGCTGCTTTATGGGGCTTTAGTTTCTTGGCAGGTGCCCAACCTTCTGTGCTACGTTCAGCGCTTATGTTTACGGCCATTGCTCTGAGTACAGTGTTAGATAAAAGGACATCCATCTACAATACCTTAGCTATGTCTGCTTTTTTGCTTCTTTGTTACAATCCTTTCTGGTTGTGGGATGTTGGCTTTCAGTTATCGTATGCAGCCGTTCTTAGTATTATTGTTTTTTTCAAACCAATTTATAATTGGTTATACTTTCCAAACAAAGCAGTCGATTTTTTTTGGCAGTTGATTGCAGTTTCCCTGGCGGCACAAATTCTTACTTTGCCTATTAGTATATATCATTTTCATCAATTCCCATTTTTGTTTTTATTTGCCAACCTGCTGGCAGTGCCATTGTCAAGCATTATTTTGATTGGTGAAATTTTATTATGTGCTATACATTTCATTTCTCCCGTTGCAACCGCATTAGGGCATCTATTGAAAGGCATGATACAATTCATGAATTATTACATCGTTCAATTGGATAATGTTTCATTTGCGGTTTGGGATGGCCTCTCCGCTTCAGCTTTTCAAGCCATTATTCTAACATCTTTTATAGCAGGAATAAGCTTTTGGCTATTAGAAAAAAAGAAGCAGGCATTTTGGTTTTCAATATTTTGTTTGCTTTTGTTTACTGCCTTGCGTACTATTTCTTTTTTTAATGCTGAAGAACAAAAAAAGATAATAGTTTATAATGTGCCAAAGTATGCAGCTATAGATATTATTGATGGAAGAAAGTACAAATTTATCGGAGATGATGATTTAGAACAAAATGATTTTTTACGAAATTTCCATATAAGGCCTTCCAGGATTTTGCATCGCATTCAACCAATGGCTGGTGCATCCAATTTGAAATCAATTCAGTTTTATGGAAAGCATGTTCTAATAATTAACGCTGACATATATTTTAACCTGCCCTTATTCAAGCCAACCATTGACTTACTTATCCTTTCAAAAAATCCAAAAATTTATATTAAAGATCTGCAACAGGCGTTTAATCTGAAGCAAATTGTAATAGATGGTTCTGTGCCTTCACGTAAGGCTAAGCTCTGGCAAAAAGATTGCGATGCACTTAACATCCCCTGTTATGATGTAAGTAAAAAAGGTGCTTTTGTGATGAAGCTGTAGTCTCCTACCTTTGCGCCTTCTCATTTCTGCGTGTGTGGCACCTCTAACATTTTCCATGAAAAAGAAACTAACTTCTGCACTCATATCTGTTTTCAATAAAGACGGGTTAGTGCCTGTTATACAACAATTAAAAAAGAATGGTATAAATATTTACTCAACCGGCGGCACGCAAAAATTTATTGAAGATTTAGGTATTGATGTGATCCCTGTTGAACAGTTAACTACTTATCCATCTATTTTGGGGGGTAGGGTTAAAACACTTCACCCATCTGTATTTGGGGGTATACTTGGCAGAAGAAGCAATGAAATAGATCGGCTTGAAATGAAAGAATATAACATCCCTGAAATTGACCTGGTAATAGTGGATTTATATCCCTTCGAGCAAACCCTTGAAGAAGCGAAACTAAAAACTTCCTCATTTGAAGAAGGGGTGGAGGAGGCCAAAATCAT
The DNA here is from genome assembly GCA_030860085.1 of Bacteroidota bacterium. GTDB lineage: Bacteria > Bacteroidota > Bacteroidia > Chitinophagales > Chitinophagaceae > Flavisolibacter. The sequence continues at coordinate 10,142 of JALZIY010000183.1, forward strand.
TGAAAAAATTGACATTGGCGGACCATCATTAATACGTGCCGCTGCAAAAAATTTTAATGATGTAGTAGTGATCGCTTCAAAAGAAAATTATGAAATTTTAACCCAATTATTGGTGGAACAAAGTGGAGAAACAACGGTAGAACAAAGAAGAACTTTTGCAGCCAGGGCATTTGAATTAGTAGCACATTATGATGTGGCTATTGCAAAATATTTTAATCCTTCAGAAGCTTTATATTTTCTTGAATCTATTACCCAACCAAAGCCTTTGCGATACGGAGAAAATCCGCATCAGTCTGCAGTATTTTATGGAAATCTTGATAAATTATTTGAACAACTTAATGGAAAAGAACTTTCGTACAATAACCTCGTAGATGTAAATGCTGCTATTGAGTTGATAAATGACGCCCATCCCAACCTTCCCCAAGGGAAGGAGACCCATGCACAGCCTCCGCTTAAGCAAGACCCAAATAAAATTTCAACCACAACGCAAAGTGGGGATCGGGAGTTAGCCTCTCCCCCTCTCCATTCTATGGAGAGGGGGCCGGGGGGTGAGGTTTTCGCCATCATCAAACACACAAATGTTTGCGGCATGGCATCGAGGAAAACTTTGACAGAGGCGTGGCTGGCTGCTTTAGCAGGCGATCGCGAAAGTGCTTTTGGTGGTGTATTAATTTGCAATAGCGAAATGGATAAACCAACCGCAGAAGCCATCAACGAAATATTTTTTGAAGTGCTTATTGCTCCAGCTTTTTCAGAAGATGCGTTTAAAATTTTAAGTTCAAAAAAGAACAGGATATTGTTAAGGTATAAGACACAACATTCAAGACAACCACCCGAAATATACCGGTCTCTTTTTAATGGTGTACTTATTCAGGGTATCGATAAAGGCAATTTTGCAGAATGGGAAGAGACAGGTGGAAGGGAAACAACGGATGGAGAAAAAGAAGATTTGAAGTTTGCAAATATTATTTGCAAACATTTAAAATCAAACGCTATTGCATTGGTAAAAAATAAGCAGCTAATTGGTAAAGGTTGCGGCCAAACCAGCCGCATTGATGCGCTGCGACATGCTATTGAAAAAGCAAATCAATCCAATTTCACCTTAGAAGGAGCGGTGATGGCGAGTGATGCGTTTTTCCCTTTCGCTGATTGCGTAAAACTTGGACATAGAGCCGGCATTTCTGCATTCATACAACCCGGAGGTTCTATAAGAGAAAAGGAAAGTATTGATTATTGCAAAGAAAATAACCTGGCTATGGTATTGACAGGAATGAGACATTTTAAACATTAAATGTCCCCATTCCCTAAAGGTCATTAAATTAAGTTAAGGTATCCATTGCCCCTGTTCTTTAAAACAGGGACAAATAAATAATAATAAGTATTGGGCTTTAGCCCAAAATATAATTGTATTCATGGGGCTAAAGCCCGCAAAAAAATTTATTCTTTTATCCCTGCACTGAAGTGCGAGGCAATAAAAGCGAGGCAATAAAACAAAACCTTAACTAAATGACATTGCCCCTAAATGGGAGCACAAGTTTTAAAGTAAGATTTCTTAGAGTTATTAGGATCCTGTGGAAATTAATTACACAACAGAAGTTTGAAGAATATGGAGGATGACATAAAAAATACAACCCCAACAGATGCGCAGGCTGCACAGAATGCAACTATGGCTTACCTGTCAAAATTTAATCCATTCACTTTCCATCAACGCGGGAAAAGAACTAAAGCAATATTTGCTCTATCACTGGTTTGTTTTTTTTGGGGCACTACCTGGATTGCAACTAAAGAAGGTGTACGACATATGCCGGCTTTGCAAATGGCCGGCATACGTCAATTTTTTGCAGGTGTTTGTTATGTTTTATTTTTTATTGCACGAGGCACTACCTGGCCAAAAGGGAAAGAATGGGGTCCTGTATTGATGCTTAGTTTTTTAAATTTCATGCTTAGTAATGCACTATCCGGTTGGGGCGTGCAATATATATCTGCCGGGTTGGGCGCTATTATTGGAGCCATTTTCCCATTCTGGCTAATACTAATTGGTATAATCGGTACAAGAACATCCTTACCAGCAAAATCTGTGACGGGATTAGTTTTAGGCTTCACAGGTATTTGTGTTATTTTTTACGAATACCTCCAGGATTTTTTAAATCCAGACTTTCGCTTTGGAATACTGCTTTCTCTCACTTCAACCTGGACATGGGCCTTTGGGACTATCTACACAAAAAAACATGCAGCTAATTTTAATCCCTATTTTAGTTTAGGCCTTCAAATGCTGATATCGGGCCTGGTACTTTTTACATTAACTCAAGCGATAGGACAGGTAATTCCATTATCGCAAATTACCTGGCAGTCATGGGCAGCCATTGGTTATTTGATTGTATTCGGATCTATAATTTCTTTTATTGCTTTCCTTTATGCATTGCAAAACCTGCCTACTGAACAAGCTAGTATTTATGCATATATAAATCCAATTGTGGCCGTGCTTTTAGGTTGGATGTTGTTTAATGAAAAGCTAACTTTTTTCATAATTATTGGTGCAGTAATTACGCTTTATGGTGTTTATCTTGTGAACAAGGCAGCTAATAAGATGAGGAAACTATCCGGATAAATTTTTCATACACCTCTCTCCATCCTTTAAACATTTTATCTGTGCCTAAAAATGTATTATGCCAAATAGTAACCATTTGCCCATTAACATTTTTTATCTTTTTATAATAAGAAAGTATTTCATCGAGAGCTTGCTCCGGTGAAAGTTTTTGTTCAAAAAAAGCATTGGCATCCATAAAACAAAATGGATGGATCAGTAGTGAAGTTTGTTCTTCTTTCTCCAAATCATACCAGTAAAAAGAAGTGGTTATAGAAGCCCTGAATCCATTGACGCTGCCATAACCCATTGAATAATCATCGGAAATACCCGCTTGAATAAGTTGACGATAAGTGTGCGGTAAGGCTAAGCGAATGTAATGTTGCCGGGAAGCAGAAATATCTTTTGATGTAATATTTTCCAATATTTTCTTTTCCCTCCCGATTAATAAAGGTTGGTCACCGCTACGCCAGGATGGATGCAACCCGATTTTATTATTAGCAGCAACATTCTGTATTAATCCCCGAAAGTTCTTATTGTTAACAGAAATATTTTTATCATACTTATTCTTTTTCTCCCCCACATGAAAAAAATAAATTGGCTGCAAATTATATTGTTCGTGTAATTTATCCAGCCATTCATAAACATCATAAGGGTCGGTTTTATTTGCAACTAACACAGACAGCCGCTCTTTAACCATTGACCATTGTGCATTGACCATTGACTTAACCAATCCACCTGTGTTGCGCAAAAAACCTTTGTTTTTATACCCCCAGGCAATATCAATATCGTAGGTGGGAAGAAAAGTGAAAGGTGAAAGGTCAATGGTGAGTAGTGAATTTTTGTCTGCTAATATTTTTCTTAAATGCCCGAGCCAGGTATTGATCAAAGGCTGATGAAGAAACCCATATTGAAAGGCTAACGAGTTTTCATGTGCGTACCTTCCATATAAATCTTTTTTATGTGGCAAATATTCTTCGTAGCGGCTTAACAAATAGAAGATAGCTGCCAGCATATCAAATCCAATATCATCATCTGTTTCAAAGAAAGCCGTGAATTCGCTTTCATGAGTAAAGCACTTGATAAAGACCGGGGAAATTTTATTTTCAAAAATTAGATCAACCGGCTTTATCCAAATTTCACTTACACCAGTGCGTTGTGATGAATAATTAATTTTTGCATCCGCAGATGAAAGAAAAACTGTTTTATCTGTTGTAAGTTCGCATGAATGATTGAAATATTGAGATAGAAAATCAATAACATATTGCAGCCGCGGGGAGGTAGTATCGCTATAAAAAATCACATGGAAAATTAATCTCTTTTTCTATGTTTATCCTGCCACTGTTGGCTAAATGATTTTTGCGGAAACGCCAACCCGCTCCGGTTCTTCTTCCAATCTTTTACAAATGTATTTACCACCCAACCCTTTAGTTTCCCAGAACCCATGTTCATTAACTTACGATTTAGCATGGCGCTTTTCCAAAACTTCCAGGCTGCTTTTTCTGCAAAAGAATACGATTTTTGTTCTACAGCCTCTGCCCGGTTATCCAAGAGCAATTCATGCAGGTTAATTTTTACCGGACATACTTCGGTGCAATTACCACAGAGAGAAGAAGCATAACTTAAATGTTTCCAATCGCCCATTTGTTTTAAATGAGGTGTAATTACTGAACCAATGGGTCCGCTGTAAGTTGTGCCATAAGCATGGCCCCCAATATTTTTATATACAGGACAGGCATTTAAACAGGCGCCACAACGAATGCAATAAAGTGATTCACGGGTTTTTTCGTTGGCCAAAATATTGGTACGTCCATTGTCCAATAATATCACATACATTTCTTCAGGCCCATCTATTTCATTTTTTTGCCTGGGCCCAGTAATGATGGTATTATAAACCGTTACTTTTTGCCCGGTGCCATATGTTGCCAATAGCGGCCAAAATAAATCGAGGTCGGTTATGGAAGGAATTATTTTTTCAATACCAACAATTACAATATGCGTTTTAGGCCAGGCACAACTTAACCTTCCGTTGCCTTCATTTTCAGTAATGGCAATGCCGCCAATGTCTGCAATAATAAAATTAGCGCCTGTTATCCCAATCTCTGCCTGCCGGTATTTCTCACGCAATTTTTCCCTGGCTACCAATGTTAATTCTGTAGGGGTTAAGTTAGGAGGTGTACCTAATTTATCTGCAAATAATTTCGCCACATCTTCTTTGCTTTTGTGCATGGCAGGTGTAACAATATGATAAGGAGCTTCCCCATCTAACTGCTGAATATATTCTCCCAGGTCGGTTTCAACGCTTTCTATTTTATTTTTTTCTAAAAATCTATTCAAATGAATTTCTTCGCTCACCATGCTCTTGCTCTTCACAATGCTGGAGCAATTTTTTTTCTTGCAGATAGCTAAAATTTGATCTAATGCCTCGTCTGCCGTTTCTGCCCAAAGCAATTTGACTCCACGTTTTGCGCTGTTCATCTCAAAAGCCTCAAGCTGTTTATCTAATGTTTCAATGGCACGCCATTTTATATTCTTTGCTTTTTCTCTTGCTAACTCTATATTGGTGAATTGCTGCTTACCAGTTGGCACTGCCGCATTGTAGCGGGAGATATTGAAATTAATTTTTCTGCGGTGTTCTTTATCAGCAGCCTTGACTATGCTTTTAGCAACAAAGGTGTTGGATTGACCGGACATTATTTCTTTGTCTTTTTTTCATGAAAGTATTCTGTTGCCAACTTGTGCAAAGCAGTGTAAAAATCTTTACCAAATTTCCGTTCTAATGCTTCTTTCAAAAATTGATACACAGGCATTTTAACTTTTTTTCCTAAGGCACAACCTGGTTTACAAAGTGTTTCCCTTGGTTCGTAATTAACCATGGTATGTTCCTTTGTACGAAATGTTTTAATAGGAAATAAATGACAACTGATTGGTTTTTTCCAATCCAGTTTACCATCATAATGCGCCGCCTCGATACCGCATTTAATAATGCCCTGCCGGTCACGAAAACCATAGGCACAAATACCACCATTAATTGTAGGCGTTACCCAGCCAAACTCCCTATCGTAAACAAATTTTCCTTTTTCTTTTATTTCCTCAAGCCCTTCAGGCGCCAGGTATCCTTTAAAAGCATTAAAATTTTCGTCAATTATTTTCATTTCCTCTTTTTCGAGCGGCGCACCTGCTTCACCATCTTCACAGCAACCACCTTTGCATTTATGCAGGTCGCAAACAAACTGTGCTTCCACCACTTCATCGCTCACTAATATATTATCAATAGCTATCAAAATAATTTAACCAAAAATACCTTAACAAATGATGCTAAAAGAAATGAATTATTTTAAAAGAAAAGCGCCTTCTCATGTATCTGACATCGATAAGTTTTTGCAATGTGGCGGCAAGAGCATTACGTCATTGTGGAAAAAAATATAAAGCTTAATTGAAAACTACTTTCAACTCTGCTCCGTCCCGCGTCAATTGCAAACACACCTGTTAGCACTAGTACATTAATTCCTGGTCGATTTCTCAAGTTTTAAGATTTCACTAATCTCATTGTAATTTAATGGCAATTGTTGAGTTGCAATGTCCCAAATAATTTCATGATCAATCCCGAAAATATTCATGTGAAATTCGGTTTCTTAAACGATACATCTCCTCCCAAGGAACGTAAGTGTATTTGTCCTTGATTGCTTTGGGTAAATTCTTAGACGCCTCACCAATAATCTCAAAGTTACGGATGACTGCATCAACTGTTTTGTAATCCCTTTTGAAATGCTGGAAATCAAGTCCTGTGATATATTCTTGCACTCTTTGGATTGAAAGGACAATGTCTTCAAGGTACAGAATTGGGTCTCTTTCGCTCGATTTCAAATGTATATAACTTGATTAAGAATTGTTCCTTTAATTTGTTCCTTTAAAGCATTTTTTGTCACTAAATCAACAGGAATACCCAATGATTGTTCTAAAAATTTTTCTAATGTAAAAAATCCCCAACCTACAGGTTGTGAAAACTCTACAAGTAAGTCTATATCGCTTTGATTTGTTTGCTGTCCATTTACAAATGAACCAAAATAGCCAATTCTACTGACATGAAATTTATCAACAAGTACCGGTTTTATTTCCTGTAGTTTTTTTTCTACATCATTTTTTGAGAGCATGTATGCAAATTAATAAATTTTATAGTTAACACTTTGCATTTTGTATTGGTGCTACTCTAAGATATCTGACACATCTACTTCCATTGCAGTGTATTGATCAGATGTTCAAGGTCTTTTTTTAGAAATTGATTCACCGGTAATAAAGAATCTTCATTTGGCGTAGCATCAAAATATAAAGCGCCCCGAAGAAAATGTTTGGTTGTGTCTGTTACAAAAAATTGATTAGCCGTAGCCGTATTTCCTTTCAGTGAAAAGAAAATCCCTTCTACTCCGTTAGGCGTTGTAAAAGGTACTGGCTCTATAGCGGAAGCTTTGTAAGTATGCTGTTTATACGACATGGTAAAAGCATCATTGACCAAAGAATCAAATTGATTTTTTTTCCCAATTTCTTTGTAACTGATATGCATTCTGCTATTGAACCGCGGGAAATCAATATTGATCCAGTAATCATCCTCCACCTGCTGATCAAAAAAAGAAGTGTCCTTAACTATTTTGCCGTAAAGCGGGTATTCAAAAGTATAAGGATAGCCCGGCCTGTTAAACGATTGGTAGGCTTTTTCGGGCAAGTCTATTTTAAAATAACCACGGCGCTTAATAATATAATCGCTGTTACATGCCAGCAAAAGGGCACAAAATAAAAATAAAACAATCTGTCGCCTATAATTTTTCGCCATCGTTTCTAATGGTAACTTTTACAGTGTTTATTTTATTTTTAGCAATTTCTAATACGGTAAAATTGAAGTCGCCAGTTTTTACTGTTTCGTTGGCTGTCGGAAATTTTCCGGCGATTTCTAAAACCAACCCTCCCACAGAATCGCTTTCGCCACGCACTTTATCAAATGTATCTAATGGAAGTCTCATTGCACGGCACATATCATACAACATAATTTTAGCATCCACTGTATAGGTATGGCTATCTATTTTTCGTACAGATATTTCTTCTTCATCAAATTCATCTCGTATGTCGCCAATAATTTCTTCTAAAATATCCTCCATCGTTACAATGCCACTTGTACCGCCAAATTCGTCAACTACAATGGCAAAATGAATTCTTTTTTTCTGGAACTCAGCTAAAAGATCTTTTATCAATTTAGATTCAGGTACAAAAAATGGAGGGCGGATAATGGTATGCCAGTCAAAATCATCTTGATACAGGTAAGGCAAAAGGTCTTTTGTATTAACAATGCCTACTACATCATCCAAATTAGTTTTATAAACCGGCAATCGTGAATAATGCAATTCTTCTACTTTTTTAATTAAATCAGAAAAACTTGTACTGTAATCAATTCCATTTACATCTAACCGAAACCGCATGATTTGCTTGACAGAAATATTTCCAAATTTTATTATGCCCTTTAATATATTTTTTTCTTCGAGACTTGTATCATTTGTGTTTACGTCTATCGCTTCATCCAGTTCACGCATGCTGGCACTTTGTCTTTCATGTGCGCCACTTTTCTCAGTTATATTATCTGCAATGGAAACCATTGACAAGCTTATGCGGCGCAATAATAAATGTAAGCCTTCCACAACGGCGGAAGTGCTGTATGCAAAACGCAAATTATTTTGAGTGGCCCATATCTTGGGCAATATCTTTCCTATCAATACCAATACAAACCCTATAGCAACGATTTTAATGAGCATGTCTACATTAACGGGCACAATAAAATCATGGGTGCCAAACTGCAATATCGGAGTCAGCAAAAAATTAGCAAGAATAATAATACCTATATTAAAAAAAGAGCCGGCAATCAGCAAGGATGTATAGACTGCTTTACGCTCATCCAGCAAAGTAATGATGCGGCGGGCGGCGGCATGCTGTTTGGTTTTAAGCATGTTTACATCCCTTGCCTGCAAAGTAAACAAAGCAATTTCTGCACCCGATGTAATAAAACTCAGAAGTAATAGAATTATCAGGAGTACAACTAAAAAGACTGCACTCTGTGGATTAGCAATCAAGAAAGTATATGCAAATGAATAAAGAAAATTATCAACCCGCGAATAGTCCAAGGCAAATTGGTTTGGTGATTGATTGATTCGGAGTACCTGCCCGTCAATCTTTGCAAATTTATTCTCTTTTATTTTTAAAAAGCTGTGTCTTCATCCTCATTTATAGGTGGCGGAGGATTAACTCCTTCTATTGGAGAACCTGCCTGAACACTACCGGTACTATGATGCCCTGTAATATTATCAGTACGTTTATCGAGCATAATAAGATTATCGCCAACTACTTCAGTTGCAAACTTTCGGTTGGCTTCTTTATCCTCCCAACTTCTGGTCCTTAATCTGCCTTCTATGTAAACAAGACTGCCTTTGTGCAAGTATTTCTGCGCTAATTCCGCTAAACCCCGCCACAACACTACAGTGTGCCATTCAGTTTGCGAAATTAGTTTACCTGAACGGTCTTTAAAAGTTTCGGTAGTAGCCAATGGAAATTTTGCTACGCCTATATTACCTTCCAAAAATTGTACATCCGGATCTTTGCCAAGATTACCAATTAACATTACTCTGTTTACACCTCTCATAACCTTACATTTTTCGTTTATAATTCCCGCTGTTAATTCATTATCCCTAAATTAAATTATAAAATGCAAATTATCTGCCACCAGATAGTCTTATTATCGGAAAAGTGAATTTTCAATAAATAGTTGCACCTTTTTAGGGAAGGGATATTTTCTTAGCTCTCTTTTGGAAACCCAGCGAAAACCATTTAGTGATATTTTTTGAGGCAGCTCAATTTCAAAAAATATAAAATGAATGAACTGGTGAGTAATTTGCTGAAGTATTTCTATCTTCTTACTTACAACTGGTTTGGAATGAAACACATAACTTCTTTGCAAAGTATTTAAAATTTCATTTTGTTTTGCCGTGCCCGGGGTTTCTATCAATAAAAATTCAAATAGGTTTTGCCAGATATCTTTTGCTGTTCGTTTATTGATGGCATACTTATTAAGGTGTTTTAAAACAACATAATTAAACCAACGTTCTTTAATTTTTAAATGTTTGCTTTTAATGGGTAAGAGCGTCTGCTTCTTCAATAAAAAAGCACTGCAGTGCTTATTAAAAAAGCATTTTGAGCATTCCGGTGCAGGTTTACAAACGCTGGCGCCAAAGTCCATAATGGCCTGGTTATATTCACCCGCAATATTTTTTGGCAAGATGTGGTGTGCCAGGGTTGAGAAAAAATTTTTTCCTTGCGCCGTGTCTATTGGTAATTCGATATCGAAAATCCTTGAAAGAACCCTAAATACATTTCCATCGAGCACCGCATAGGGAAGATTATAAGCGAAGGAAGCAATGGCAGATGCAGTATAGGGCCCGACACCTTTCAGATTCAAAATGGATTTATAATCTCTTGGAAAGATACCGTTTAATTCCCTTGATATAAAATGGGCTGTATATATTAAATTTTTACAACGAGAATAATAACCTAAGCCTTCCCATAGTTTAAATACCTGATTTTCCGGCGCTGCAGCCAGATGTTTTATAGTGGGATAGGTTTGCACAAAACGGCTATAGTAACTCAAGCCCTGTTGAACCCTGGTTTGCTGCAGAATAATTTCTGACAACCATATTTTATAAGGATCCTTTTCATTTTTCCAGGGCATCGCCCTTTTATTTTCTTTCTTATTCCATGAAATAAGCCCGCAAACAAATTTCTTCTTTATTGCCTCATCTCCTAACCTTACCTTATTCTCTCTTTCCATTATTTTTTAATAAAAAAGACTTCAGCACCAAAAGATGTTGTATTCTATTGACAATCACTATATTTAGTATTATATTGCTTTATCAACAGATAAACCATTGCTATGAGAAAAGCTGATTTAGTCAACCAGATTTCTGAAAAAACCGGTATTCCAAAAGTAGATGTTTTGGTAACACTTGAATCGATGTTTAAGGAGATAAAAGAATCTCTATCTAAAGGAGAGAATATTTACATCCGTGGATTTGGCTCTTTTATTACTAAAAAGAGGGCCGCTAAAATTGGACGTAATATTAAAAAAAATATAGCCGTACATATTCCTGAACATTTTATTCCTGCATTTAAACCTGCTAAAGAATTTGTAGCTGATGTAAAGAAAATAGGCGCTGTAGCCTAACTTTGCGCACCCTATAATAAGTTTCAGGGCGTTACATGAAAAAACCTCAGTGGATTACAGCAGTTATTTCTTTATTACTTATTACCGGATTATTTGCTCTAACACAGGATAATATCTTTGGTTACCATCCAAAAAAAATAGGAATAACGGAGCCTTCATCGGTTACAGTTGTCACCATTGATTCTATTCTTCACCATGCAAAGGAGAACCTAACCTCTGAGCAGCTTACAAGGCTTAACTTTTTAGAAAATAGTATTACAAGAGGTGATGTTGAAGGTCAGAAGACCCATGTTCTTCATCAACTTGCCCGTTTTTGGCGTGATTCCATCCGCCTTTTTGAACCTTTTGCCTGGTATAGCGGAGAGGCCGCCCGGTTGGAAAACTCAGAAAAAAGCCTCACCTTCGCAGCCCAATTATTTTTGAATAACCTGAAAGCTGAAGGAAACCCGGCATTAAAAACCTGGAAGGCCCTTCAGGCAAAAGATTTATTTGAGCGTTCTTTGAAACTTAACCCCACAAATGATTCAGCACAAATCGGATTAGCGGCTTCTTATCTCTATGGTAATGTTGCTAATAATCCAATGGATGGTATTTTAAAAATAAGGCAGATTATAGAAAAAGATTCCACTAATGTATATGCATTAATGACATTAGGAGAAGCATCCATCCTCTCAGGACAATCAGACAAGGCGATTGAGCGTTTTGCAAAAGTCGTTCATTTACAACCTGCTAATTTGGAAGCGATACTTTCACTTGCTGATATATATGAACGGGAAGGAAATAAAAAGGAAGCAGTAAAATGGTATCAACGCAGTTTACCATTAATAAACATTCCCGGGTTAAGGAAAGAGGTAGAAATAAGAATAAAAGATTTAAATAAATAAAAAACTCATTTAACACTAAATTATTAGACATGCCTTGTGGTAAAAAAAGAAAGCGTCATAAAATAGCGACGCACAAACGTAAAAAAAGGTTAAGAAAGAATCGTCATAAAAAGAGAAAATAAATAATTTCTTTTGAATGATACCGGAAGGCAAATAGGTTCCGGTCTTTTAATTGCTGCCCGATGCTGCGTACCATTAACACTCTCCCATCAAATTGCTCCTTAACATTCTTAAAAGGTCTGCAGCGTTTCGGTAAAAATTTAATGCAGACAGCATGCATCTACATTCGTATATAAAAGCAATAGTGATGTGAACAAAGAATTAATTATTAATGCGGCTCCCAATGGTGTGGAAATCGCATTGCTCGAAGACAAAAAATTAGTTGAATTACATAGCGACAAAGTGGATGCCCGTTTTGCAGTAGGTGATCTTTACCTGGGAAAGGTCAAAAAACTTATTCCGGGATTGAATGCCGCCTTTGTAGATGTAGGTCATGAAAAAGATGCATTTCTGCATTATACAGACTTAAGTCCCTATGCCCGTTCGCTCTTAAACTTTACACAACAAGCTATTAATGATAAGGATGGTTTTAATTTTACCCAGTTTCAAAATGAAGCGGAGATAATTAAAACAGGAAAGATCAATGAAGTATTGAGCGGTAAGCCTAATATCCTTGTTCAGATATTAAAAGAGCCCATTGCGGCAAAAGGTCCAAGGTTAAGTTGTGAAATTTCATTGCCAGGCCGCTTTGTAGTATTAACGCCATTTAATGATATTGTAGCCGTCTCCCGAAAAATTCATTCATCAGAAGAAAGAAGGCGTTTGCAACGTATTATAGAATCCATTAAACAAAAAAATTTTGGTGTTATTGTACGCACAGCTGCTGAAGGAAAAAATACCTCCGAATTGCATGAAGATCTTTCTGAATTGGTAGCTACCTGGCAAACCATTCAAAGTAATCTACGTGGCGCTGTAGCTCCGGCAAAAGTTTTAAGTGAGCAAACCAAGGCCACTTCCATATTGAGGGATCTGCTCAATGAAGATTTTAACCGGATAGTTACAAATGATAAAGCAATTTACGCAGAAACAAAAAATTACATCCAGCGGATAGCACCTGAAAAAGCAGAGATCGTTTCATTTCATCAAAATGGCACCGCTATTTTTGATCAGTTTGGTATCACCAAACAAGTAAAGGGTTCTTTTGGCAAAACCGTTAACATGGCTAGCGGGGCCTATCTTATTATAGAACATACAGAAGCTTTACATGTAATTGATGTAAATAGTGGATATAAAAGTGTAAGTAACAACCAGGAGCAGAATGCTTTAGAAACCAATTTGGAAGCTGCCAACGAAATTGCACGCCAGCTACGCCTGCGGGATATTGGCGGTATCATTGTGGTTGATTTTATTGATATGAAAATGCCGGAGAATAAGAGAAGACTGGTAGAAGCAATGGAAGGATTTATGCAACCAGACCGTGCAAAACACGCTGTGCTACCTATTTCGAAATTTGGATTAATGCAGATAACCAGGCAGCGCATGAAGCAGGAGATGAATATTAATACGCAGGAACTATGTCCAAGTTGCCAGGGCACCGGCAAAATCTCTTCTACCTTAATTTTAGAAGATGATATTGAAAAGAACCTGAATTACTTAATTACGCATAAACACCGCAATCTCACTGTAGTGGTAAATCCTATTGTTCATGCATATTTAACAAAGGGCTGGATGTGGAATAGCAGGGTAGCAAGGTGGAAGCGTAAGTTCAGGCAAAATATAATTGTTAATGCTGATAGTAATTACCAACTTACCGAGTTCAGGTTTTTTGACCAGGATGGGGAAGAGATAAAACTGTAAATGCTTTTAATGAAAAAGCCTCCTAAACCGGAGGCTCCTTAGTATATAATTTGCTATTATTAGTATCCTGAATTTTGAACGATAATTCCCTGGGACGCATTGATTTCACGAAATGGAATTGGAAAAACCAATTTATCGGCATTATACGCCAATCCATCTGTGGTACCCATTAAACGTTTAATATCATGTATTCTGTGACCTTCATGAGCTAACTCCAACCTGCGCTCCAACAAAATATCATCAAGTGTTACGACAACCAAAGGGAGAAGACCAGCCCTTTGCCTTGTACGATTTATATCTTGCACAGGCGTTGCACCCACAACTGTTCCTAACCTCATATTGGCTTCGGCGCGGGTCAGGTATAATTCTGCCAAACGTATAACCGGAACATTTCTGTATTGCAACTGAAATTTTCCACTTCTTAATGCACCGGCTCCGGTATAAAACAACGCTCTGCGTGCATCAACAGGATCGTATAAAGCAAGATGAGAAGACTGAATAGACACATCACCATCCCTTCCCCCAAAGGTTGGAATTGACCAATATAGGTGCATGTTATTTGCACCATCCAGAGCGGATACCTGCATAGCAAATATGTATTCAACGGAGTTAGTCGTATTATTAAAAGCAGCCGCATAAGTTGAAGTAAGCGATTTACCGGTGGCAGCTGTTATGGCACGGTTGGCTGCATCTCTTGCATCAGCATAGCGGGCCATTTGCAAATACACTCTTGAAAGCATTGCTGCTGCAGCGGCTTTTGTAGCATAAACACCGTTTGTATTTGGCAAAAGGTTTTCAGCTTGGGTTAAATCAGCAATGATCTGCGCATAAGTTTGATCAACTGTGCTCCTGGCCACATAAGATGATTCATTGATTTCCTTTGTAGGTGTAAGTACAAGAGGAACACCTAAATTAGTATTAGTGCTGCCTGCACTATATGGTTTTGCAAAAAGTTTTACCAGTTCAAAGTAAAGGGAGCCACGTATAAACTGAGCCTCCCCTTTTATCCTGTTTTGGTCAGCAGCAACAACAACATCTATTGCACTTAAAATATTGTTGGCTATGTTAATGGTGTAATATGCTTGCAACCATGAAGCG
>JALZIY010000200.1 GCA_030860085.1 Bacteroidota bacterium
GGCTTTGCATCCTTCTTCAATATTCGGGCAATTCCAGCAATATTTTTGATTAATTCGTTTTAAGTTTATCCATTGCCCTGCTCTTTAGAGCAGGAACAAAGTAATATTGAGGAATGGGCGTTAGCCAAAAATTTGTATTCATGGGGCTAAAGCCCACAAAAATGCTACTCTTAACCCCTGCACTAAAGAGCAGGGTAATGGATGAAATGCGAGGCAATGGTTAGAAATAATTTACTCAACTTTCTTAACAAATAAACGTACAGAATTACCTGCTAAAACTACATCGCTAAGGCCCATTACCAGTGCACCAAACGTAGGTGTAAGAAAACCAAGGGCTGCTACCGGAATGGCAACAATATTATATATAAAGGCCCAGAAGAGATTTTGCTTAATAGTTATATAAGTATGCCTGCCCAACCCCAGGGCAGTGGGCAGTTTTTTTAAACCGCCGTTCATTAAAACCACATGAGCGCTTTGCATCGCCAATTGTGAAGCATCGCTCATTGAAATGCCAATTGTTGCTTTTGCCAGGGCAGGTGCATCATTAATGCCATCACCAACCATTACTGTTGGTGCCTGTGCAGTTAATTTACTAATAATCTCTAATTTTTTTTCCGGGGTTTTTTCCGCTATCACTTCATCAATACCAAGTATGTCAGCTATCTTCTTTGATTTAATCAATCGATCCCCACTTAGCAGAATCGTTTTAATATTTTTTGATTTCAGATAATCAATAACCGCTTTTGCTTCCGGACGTATTTCATCCTGCAGATCAATCCACCCGATAGGCTTATCATTTTTAATAATGTAAATGTTATGTGTATCATCTTTTGTGAGTGATGAAGCTACAGCGTAAGAACCTGCATAAAACTGGTTTCCTTCTGCATCTGTTGCCTGCATCCCCTTACCTTTAATTTCTTCAACATTCTTCCAGCGGATTTCATTTGTCGTTTTCCATTCATGTACAATACTTTTAGCTAAGGGGTGATTTGAATATTTCTCAAGCGAATAAACAATTCTTTTAAATTCCTCTTCTCTAATGTTGTTTGATGTCAACTGCCAGTTGCCTATTGCAAATTTTCCTGTAGTAACCGTACCGGTTTTATCAAAAACAACTTGCTTAATATCTTTAAATAATTCAAGGCTTTTGGCATTGCGAAATAAAATACCATTGCGTGCGGCACGGCCTAATCCGACAGCTATCGCGGCTGGTGTGGCCAAGCCCATGGCGCAGGGACAGGCAATAACCAATACGGCAATACTTCTCATCAGGGAAGGTGTAAATTCCTGTAATAAAATCCAGTTTACAGCCAGCGTAACAACTGCTATAATTAAAACAACCGGAACAAAAATGGCACTTATTCTGTCAGCCATTTGCTGCACTGGTGGTTTCTCGCCTTGTGCCTGTTTTACCAATTTTAAAATATTAGAGAGTACGGTATCATTGCCTGTTGCAGTAACCTGGGCTTTCACCATACCTTCCTCTACAATGCTTCCACCAATTAATTGATCTTTTTTGGTTTTGCCAACCGGGATGCTTTCACCTGTTAATAATGCTTCATTAACCTGCACATCACCCCATAAAATTTTACAATCTGCAGGTACCTGTTCACCGGTTTTTATTAAAATAAGATCACCCAGTTTTAGGTTTGTATTTTCAATAGGCAATATTACTTCCTGGTGGTTCTCATCAAAGGCTATCATATTAGCCATTACCTTTTGCGATTTTACAAGGCCCTTTAAAGCCCGCTGGGTTGATCTTACAGAAACGTCTTCTAAATATTCACCCATAAAAACCAGTGTAATAATGGTAGCCGAAGTTTCAAAAAACAAATAACCTTCACCCAAACCTAAAAAGGCGCCAACCAAACTATAAATAAAAGCAGAGGCTGCACCGATAGTGATCAATACATTCATATTCGGTACGCCATTGCGAAGGCTTTTAACAGCGGAACTTCCAAAATGACGCATACCGACAAAAAATACAGGAAGTGTTAAGCCTAGCTGCACCCAGGGATTCATTAGCCAATGAATATGCAAACCCGGAATCATGTGAAGCATTAATACTAAAGTAAAGGGCAGGCAAAACCAAAAGCGTTGTAAGTTATTTGATAAGAATGGTTTCTTTTTTTGAATGATTGAACTATCGGTTGTAGCAACTGCATAACCCAGTGATTCTATTCCTTTGGCTATTTTTTGTTTTGTGGTAACACCGTTTAATTCGAATGAAACATCACCATCAATTGGACTGACGCTTATATTTTTGACTCCCTCTTTTTGCAGGTATTGATTGATCGTTAATGCACAATTAGAGCAAGTCATTCCTTCTACTTTCCATTGAACTTTTTCCATTCGATAATTTCTAATGCAAAGTTATTGAGCCTTGATGCTGATAAATGTTTAAACACCATTATCTTTTCAACGCTGTTGCAAAGCGTTGTTAAATTTGTGCAATGCAGATGCAAATTTCAATTTCTGACCTTGCTAAATTTTCTGCTTTATTTTGGGAGTTTGTAAAAAAAGCAAAAGTATTTGTATTTCATGGTGAAATGGGTGCCGGGAAAACCACTATTATTATGGCTTTATGTAAATATAAAGGCGTAACGGGTAATATGTCAAGCCCCAGTTTTTCTATTATAAATGAATATGATTATCATGATGAAGAAGGATTAAAAAAAATATTTCATATTGATCTTTATCGATTGAAAGATACAGAAGAAGCGATACAGGCAGGGGTAGCAGAATGTGTAAACAGCGGTTCCGTATGTTTTGTTGAATGGCCGGAAAAAGCACCGGAACTATTCAATGAAGAAACATGGCATGTAATGATTGAAGCAATTAATGAAAATAACAGGAGAATAAAAATTCAGCGTGGTGTATAATCATCTTCACATATCGGATAACAATTGTAATTTGTAAAATATTTAATACGCTTTTCGAGCTTCTTTTATGTCTCAACAAAAACCTTTCGTCAGTCCTTCTTTTAGTTATGAAACTCTTGAAGAAACGCTCGATATAAAGCCAAAAGGCGCCCAGCTCTATATTGGCATTCCAAAAGAAGTGGCTTTCCAGGAAAACCGTATTGCCCTCACCCCCGATGCAGTATCTGTGTTAGTAAGTAACGGGCACCATGTAATGATTGAACACAATGCAGGTGAGGCGGCACATTTCGGCGATAAAGATTATAGTGAAGCAGGTGCTAAAATCGTGTATAGTACAGAAGAAGTTTATAAGGCTCCTATTTTGGTAAAAAGCGCCCCGGTTGTAGAAGAAGAATTATCTTTTCTACAGCACAATCAAATGATTGTTTCTCCCATTCATTTAACGGTGCTCAAGGCAGAACTATTGCAAAAAATGATGGATAAAAGAGTCACTGCCATTTCTTTTGAGAATTTAAAAGATGACAGCGGAAGTTATCCAATTGTACGCGGCATGAGCGAAATCGCCGGTAGTGCGGTAATGTTAATAGCTGCCCAGTATTTAAGTTCCTCTAATCATGGCAAGGGCGTATTACTTGGAGGCATATCTGGTATTGCACCCACTAAAGTTATTATTATTGGGGCTGGCATTGTGGGTGAATATGCAGCAAGAGCGGCATTAGCCCTGGGTGCATCTGTAAAGGTTTTTGACAATAGTGTGTATCGTTTAAAACGTTTGCAAAATAATATCGGTCAACGCTTATGGACATCTGTGATAGAGCCGCGTATGCTTGCCAAACAATTAAAAACATGCGAAGTTGCTGTCGGCGCCCTGGGTTCAGAAACAGGCCGCACACCCCTGGTAGTTTCTGAAGAAATGGTAAGCAGCATGCGTACAGGCAGCGTTATTGTTGACGTAAGCATTGACCGCGGTGGTTGCTTTGAAACGTCTGAAGTAACCTCCCATGAAAGCCCTATTTTTTTAAAATATGGCGTAATACATTATTGTGTGCCCAATATTCCATCAGGATTTGCACGAACAGCTTCCCAGGCCATAAGCAATGTATTAATGCCTTTGTTATTAGAAGCCGGAGAAGATGGGGGCTTTGAAAAAATGATCTGGCACCAGTTACATTTACGTAGTGGCATTTATATATTTAAAGGCGCACTCACCAATTTTTATTTAAGCGAACGCTTCAATTTGAAATATACAGATTTGAATTTGTTGATTGCAAGCCAGCGGTGAAGGCGGCCTCCCCAAACCCCTCCGGTAGAGGGACTTCGCAACCGCACAAGGCTGGCTTATTTGACTATAATAATTGATTGACAATTTTTCTGAAAATGTGAAAATCAGTTTATTTTTTTAATGTTGAATATGGGAGTCTTTGTAAATACAACTGCTGATCCGAATGGGACTTCAAAAATTCAGAAATACTATGAAGGTTAAATTTGATAAGGAAGTCGATGTAGTTTATATAAAGTTTACTGACTTACCCATTAAAGAGAGTGATGAAGACAAGCACGGGATCATACTTGATTATGTAGAAGATGGTTCTATTGTTTCAATAGAAATTCTTAATGCTTCCAAAAAAATACCCAATTTGAACAAATTTGAATATGAAATTGTTTAGATAGGATTTTTATTTATATTGCTGTATGTCTATTCTTTCCTCACAAAACCTATACTCCACTTCATCATTAGAGCTAACAATAACCAAACGATCCTGACAATACTTATTTATTAAAATATTGTATAATTGAATGCCACTCTCATCAAGATTGGTACATGGTTCATCGAGTAAAAGAACAGGTGTGTTTGAAAAAATAGCTTGTGCCAACTTCAAACGCTGCTTCATACCGGAGGAAAAATTGCGGATTTGTTTATCAGTTGCTTTTTGCAGATCTATCATTTCAATAACCTGGTGAATAGTTATATTAGGAAGAAAAGGTTTGAATTGAATATGAAACTTTAGAAATTCGATTAAAGTCATTTCCTCAATCACCTCCATGTACGGCGCACAAAAAGAAAGGTATTGATACGCTTTTTCAATTTCAATTTTTTTATCGCCATCCCAATAATTTATGGTTCCTTCACTTAATTGAAGCATAGCACCAATGCTTTGTAAGAGAGTAGATTTCCCCGAACCATTCGGACCTGTTATAGCATAAGAATTAGCAGAAGTAAATATAAAATCAAATTTTCTCAAAATCCATTCCCGGTTAAAGCGTTTCCCTGCATTGGAAAGCTCAATATTCATCAGCCCCGTTTTTTGTGTAACGTTTTATTATACCAATTTTTGAGTTTTGCACAAATTGTAATATTTCATTTTTTAGTTCACCATCACTTACCTGTTCATTGATTAATTTGATAGCGGTAGATGTGCTATGATTAGCCACAAATAAAATATGATAGATTTTTGATAGCACATCTATCTGATCAGAAGGAAATTTTCTACGCTGCAGACCCACAATGTTCAACCCCATATAACTCATGGGTTCACGGGCTGCTTTTATATATGGCGGCACATCTTTGCGTATGACAGTGTGGCCTGCAATATAGGTGTGTGCACCAATTCTTGTAAACTGGTGTGCACCGGCCAATCCGCCGATAATGGCATAATCACCAATGTCAACGTGCCCTGCCAGTTGTACACCATTAGCCAGTATAACATGGTTGCCTATGGTGCAATCATGCGCCACATGTGCATACGCCATCACTAAAGAACTACTTCCAATAACAGTTTTCCATTTATCCTTTGTACCGCGGTTGATAGTTACAAATTCGCGTATGGTTGTATCATCACCAATTTCAACTGTTGTTTCTTCTCCTGCAAATTTTAAATCCTGCGGTATACAGCCAATCACAGCCGAAGGAAAAATTTTGCAATTCCTTCCAATTCGCGTAAAAGGCATCAGTACAGCATGAGACATGATTATAGTATCGTCACCAATCGTTACATTTTCATGCACAACAGCAAATGGTTCAATGGTTATGTTGTTGCCCAATTTTGCGCCTTGATGAAGGGACGCCAGCGGTGAGATCATACTCTTACTTTAGGTTTCTTTACAATTTGAGCAACCATGTCGGCTTCAGCTACTAATTTATCGCCAACAAAAATAGTCCCCTTCATTTCACAAATACCCCTGCGAACCGGGTTCATTAATTCCATTTTTAAGATCATAGTATCACCCGGCACCACTTTATTTTTAAACTTGCAGTGATCAATTTTTAAAAAATAAGTATCGTAATCATTATCCGGATCATCAGGGATGGTTAATATACCCCCGGTTTGTGCTAACGCCTCGCATTGCAGTACGCCGGGAAAAACACAATTGCCTGGAAAATGGCCTTGAAAAAACGGTTCGTTATAGGTGACATTTTTTATTGCCACTACCCTTTTTTCTGTTAACTCTATTACTTTATCAATCAATAAAAAAGGATACCGGTGAGGCAATTTTTTTTCAATGGCATGTATATCAAATACCGGCGGTTTAGTAGGATCGTATACCGGTATTTGTTGCCTGTTTTTATATTTTTTAATATGCTCTTTTATTTTCCGGGCAAAAGCTATATTGCTGGAATGCCCGGGCCTGTTAGCAATAATATGCGCCTTAAATGGAAACCCCACCAGCGCCAGGTCACCAATTACATCTAATAATTTATGCCGGGCCGGCTCATTAGGAAATCGCAGGTCAAGGTTATTCAATATTCCACCTTCTGCCACTTTCACATTTTCTTTTTGAAATACTTTGGCTATACGCTGTACCTGCTTATCCGAAACAGGTTTATCCACTACCACAATGGCATTATTGATATCACCACCTTTAATCAGGTTATTATCAATAAGGTATTCCAACTCGTGAAAAAAACAAAAAGTACGGCAAGGGGCTATTTCGTTTTTGAATTCAGTAATATGTTTCAATGCAGCATGCTGCGTACCCAGCACCGGCGAATTAAAATCTATTAAAGTGTTGATACGATATTCTTCATAAGGCATCGCCACCATTTCTACTTTTTTTTCTTCATCAACAAAAGAAATGTTATGCTGAAGGGTATAATAAATTTTTTCTGCCCCTTGCTTTTTCATACCGGCCTTTTCAATTACATGCACAAAAGGTGTTGCACTTCCATCAAGTATAGGTACTTCACCGCCATTTATTTCAATTAATACATTATCGACTTGGCATCCAATTAACGCTGCCATCAAATGTTCAATAGTACTTACCCTGGCTCCTGCTGCTTCAATGGTTGTGCTGCGTATAGTATCCACAACATTGTCTACATCGGCTTTTACAACAGGTTCTCCTTTAAGATCTATACGCTGAAAAACAACACCCGTATTGGGTTCTGATGGTTTTAAAAAAATTTCTACAACTTGTCCTGAATGAATACCTACGCCGCTGATGGAAATGGGAAAGGCTAAGGTATGTTGAAACTCAGGAACAGTATTATTCTCAAACTGCATGGGGCGAAAGTATGAAATAAGCGTTAACCCTGAACAGATTACAATGCTTTGACGTTGTGTTGATGTTTGAACCTTATTTTTGCGACATTAATGCAGCAGACAGATAATTTATTGGACGCATCCTTACAGGAAACAAGCTTACAGCCTTATTTTATTTATGAAACCAGTAAGCAAATACCGGGGTCTGTTCATTATAGCATCCGCCGTTATACAAAACCACAAAATTGGCTGGCCGAAGATGTAGGCATGCTAAAATATCATGTGGAACCTTCTATTTCCGAAAAAAATCACCTGCAGCTGCGTTTTTGCGTGGCAGGTAATATGTATTGCCGGCAACAACAAAATGAGTGCAGGCAATGTATAATTCATACTTCAACTAATTGCAACGAAAGACTTGAAAGTGTTGATATTTTAAGTTTTGTTTTTACATCCACCCTGTTATCACAATTCATTAAGTCAAGAATGGATGGCCATTCAATAATGAGTGAAGAAGTTCTTGCATTTAAACATACTTCGTCTTTTTCTAAAATTATTCCGCTTTGTAACCGAACCCGTAATGTTTTGGAAGGGCTACTTAATAATACATATAGTGATACGCTGGAGAATATTTATGTAAATGCCCAAACACAGATGTTGTTGCTGTATAGTATGGATTGTATGC
>JALZIY010000250.1 GCA_030860085.1 Bacteroidota bacterium
AAATGGGCGGATATAAAGCGCCGTATCGTTTTGCGTTGGCACCCAGGCGCTATCAACCTGCACTAACCGGGTCAGGCCTTCTATAAAAATTTCTTTTGGTATAACGGCCATGCACATTCTTTCAAGGGACCGCACAAATCGCTCATAATGCTTTTCCATGCGGAAAATATTAATACTTCCATCTGCCATACGAAAACCCTTCATTCCTTCAAAAACCGTTTGTCCATAATGCAGTGCCAGTGTGGTTGGGCTCAAGGCAAGATTGGCAAAAGGAACGATCTGTGGCCTGCTCCATTCGCCATCGGCATAATCGCAAACCAACATGTGATCAGAAACATGTTTACCAAATTCAAGGTTTTCAAAATCAACTTCGCCAATCTTTGAATGAGTTGATTTTCGTACCGGAATAGCATCAATAACTTCCATAATCATTTTTTTAATTCGTTAAGTAGTTACTCACCCCGACTCGTCTTCGACGAGCCACCCCTCTCTGCCAGGCAGAGAGGGGTCACGCAGCAACGCGGCGTGCGGGTGAGTCAAAAAAAATTCCGCATATCTTGCTTAATCATTTTTAAAGCCGTTAATTAATATGTAGCCGGGTTTGCAACTTTACCCAAGGACAACACCATTTTTACATTGGCTCGTTCATAGACATCGTTTTCTACCTCCACATGTTCAAACCCTAATTTTTCATAAAGCTTAATTGCAGCAGCATTTTTTGTATTAGAGTAAAGGATTACAGTTGTAGCACCTAAGTCCTTTGCTTTTTCAAAACTTGCATAACTCAAAGCTTCTGCAATTCCCTTTCTTCTGAAATTTTTATCAACCGCCATCTTGGTAAATTCAAAAGTTTCACGATTCAACTTTCTTAAACCTACGGTACCGGCCACTTCCCCATCATACAAAGCCATGAGAATGGCTCCGCCCTTATTTAAAATAGCTTCTTCCGGGTTGCGCAATACATATTCATCAAAAGCTTCCATCACAAAATATTCTTCAATCCACTCGCGGTTGAACTTATCAAAATAAGGCTGATGCGCAGGTTCGTAATCAACAATTTTAATACTTTCCATTTCGAAAAAAAATAATTGACTGTACAAAAATTGAATCTTTTTTATTAAAAAAACAGATTCAGATTTGTTATTTTTGGGTAGATCAGATGGGCAGGAGGAGTTGGCAGCAGATAGTTGGCAGTAAGCAGTAGGGTCGTTGATGGCACAGTTGCCTACTGCCTACTGCCTACTCCGTACTTCTCCCTTCGTATTTCTAACTAAAAAATATGGCAAAAAATAGATTAGCGACTGATGACCATCTGTACATGCAGGTGGCGGGTGGTGTGGAAAAAATGATCGCTGAAGATGTATTAAAAATCGGGGATAAGCTTCCCTCCGTTCGTGTATTGAGCGAAGAACATGGAATTAGTATGGGCACTGCTTTCCAGGCTTACTATTACCTCGAAGGAAAGGGCCTTATCGAGTCGAGACCAAAGTCAGGGTATTATGTACGATTTAATCACAAACGTTTTCCTGCTCTTCCAAAAATGATGCAGGCTGATTCACTTTCGCATACGGTGAGTGTGAAAGAAATGATCTCAAATATTTACAGTGATATCACTGCCGATCATAAAATGAATTTTGCGCTGGCCGTTCCCGATGCGTCTTTATTACCTGCTGCCAAGCTTAATAAATCTGTCGTGCATGCCTTACGCAATTCGAAAGATCATTGCATTCAGTATGAACATACACAGGGGAATATTGATTTGCGTAAGCAAATTGCAAAGCTAGCTTTTAATTGGGGCGGGAAAATAAAACCGGAAGAAGTAATTGTTACCAATGGTTGCCTCGAAGCCATCACCATGTGTTTGAGAGCCGTTACCAACTATGGCGATACAGTGGCGGTGGAATGTCCTTCTTATTTTGGTATTTACCAGGCTATTGAAAGTTTAGGATTAAAAGTGGTGGAAATTTCTTCTGATCCCACGACCGGGCTTGAACTGGCCAGCCTGGAAAAAGCCATTGAAAAATTCAATATCAAAGCCTGTGTATGTGTGCCCAATTTTAATAATCCTTTGGGTAGTTGTATGCCCGATGAAAATAAAAAGAAACTTGTTGACCTCATCACCAAGCACAACATACCGTTGATTGAAGATGATATTTATGGTGAATTATATTTTGGGAAAAACAGGCCAAGGCCCTGTAAGTATTTTGACACGAAGGGAATGGTGATGCATTGCTCTTCGCTTTCCAAATCACTTGCGCCGGGCTACCGTATTGGCTGGACATTGCCCGGGAAATTTTTTGAAGAGGTAAGGCAAATTAAAAGAATGCATAATATCAGCAGCCCAACTTTAACCCAGGCAGCTATGGCGCATTTTTTACAATACGGCCGATACGAATATCATTTAAAAAACCTGCGCAAAGCCTTGCATACACAATGCCTTCGTTATATCCAGTCTATCATCACTTATTTTCCGGCAGACACAAAAATTTCCCGCCCACATGGTGGTTTTGTTCTCTGGCTGGAGCTGAACAAAAACGTTGATGTATTTAAGCTGCGCAGCGATGCTATGAAGCAACATATTTCAGTGGTACCTGGAAAAATCTTTTCCGCCTCCTGTAATTTCTCTCATTGCTTGCGCATTAGTTTTGGCAAACCCTGGAACGATGATATTGATTATGGTTTGAAGCTGTTAGGAGAATTGGTGAGGAAGCAGTTGAAGTAAGAGTTTGTTTGACTGTTAATTATAATAATCCTATGCCAAAGGATGTCCCTTCGGGTAACGACGATAAATATTGAAATAAGCCATTACTTCTGCTGATGGCTTTTTATAGCGGGCTTCTTCATATTCTGCTTTGTAAATTTCATCAAAGCTT
>JALZIY010000031.1 GCA_030860085.1 Bacteroidota bacterium
GTCATACGCATCTTTAGCCGATGGTGTTATAAAATCATCATTATCCATTACTTTAAAAACCCGTTCGCTTGCAATGATACCCATCTGCAATACATTAAATTTATCGGCAATGATCCTTAATGGCCGAAATAATAAATTAAGGCATAGGATAAAAGAAGTAATTACACCAGCATCTACCTGTTGCTTTGAACCAAACCAAACAATCAATCCGATAGAAGAAGCCAGAACTATCTCCACTATTGGAAAAAAAACTGAATAAGCAAATATGGCTTTTATGTTTGCATTACGATGTTCTACATTGATCTTTTTAAATTTTTTGAACTCCCTTTCTTCGGCAGCAAAAGCCTGTACGATGTACATACCGGTAATATGTTCTTGGACAAAAGCGTTCAGGTCTGATACTGCGTTGCGAACCCGGTGGAAAGACCGATTAACGCTTTCTTTAAAATAATATGTAACTATTATTAATATCGGGAAAGGCATCAGGCAGATAAGTGTAAGTTGCCAATCGGCCCAAAACATATAAGCCAATACACAAATAATCGCTAAAAGGTCAGCAATAATGGGTATTAATCCATCCGCAAAAATATCATTGATCCGCTCTATATCATCTACCGTACGGGTGGTTAACGTACCAATGGGCGTTTTATCAAATTGGCGAAGGTTTAACCTAAGAACTTTATCATAAACCTTGATGCGCATATCCTTTACTACAGCATGCCCAAGCCAGGAAGTGATATAGGAAAAATAAAAACGCAATCCTGTTTCTATCATTAAAAAAAGTATTTGGATGATAGTAATATTTATTAAGGCTTGTGCAAGTTTTCCAGTTATAAATTTATCTACAGTTAATTGAATTAAGTAAGGACGTACAGGTGTAAGAACAGCTAATACAATGGCCAAAAAAATAGAGGTGTAAAATCTCTTTTTATAAGGCCCCGCAAATTGCAGCACTCTTTTTAAAAGATGTGCATTAAAAAATTGTTTGGAGTTTTTTTCAGCCAATGACCTACCTATTTAAATAGCAAATGTACCCATGCAAATACTAACCGTCAGTTTCATCTATACCCATTTGGCTACTATATGCTTTAATGAAAATAGCACCCAGGTTTTTATGTGGTGGAATGTAATCTTCAAAGCCTTCTACCGATCCTGCCGATTTTTTAAATTCATTCCAAAATGGTATCCAGTCAATATTATTGCCATTGCGTAATTTTTCATTTAATATATTGAAAAAAGGCTGGTTAATAACGCCTTTACCAATTTGTTTTGATGATATTATATGTGCATCAGGTGCAAGTTTAAGCACATCGTGAATAAGATGATAACCACCGCAAGAACCTAAGAAAACTATCTTGGCAGCAGGTTGTATTTGTGCAATGGTGTAAGAAGCATAGTAACTATGGCCCCTGTGCACTACTATGGTTGGCTCAATATTTTTTTGTGCTAAATATTCACCAAGTGCTTCCTGCGCTTTTGCATCTTCGCCTTTATCTTCATCCAATGGTTTGTTGGCAAATATAATGACTGGTTTTCCCCTGGTAGAATTTATGGTTACCCATTGAGGATTACTTGAAACTTTCCAATTGGCTCCGGAAAATTGATTAATAAACCCTGCATAATTATTACGGCCATCTTCATCGCCATAAAAGAAAACTTGCATTACAACCTGCTGGCTCTCGTTAGTAAGTGAACTGTAGGCTACATTATAAACCGGTGGTATACCAAATTCTTTTGAGAGATCAATTTTATTGGTGGAATCGGCAGAAAGAAAAAGTTTATATAAAAGGTTGTACATAACCATCCCCCGCTGATCATTATGCGACGAATTTTTATCATAATTAAGCTTTACATTTTGCAGCATCCGTGCAGCCAAAGGTTTAATTGTTTCTACAATGCTTGCGTATGAATCAGCTACATCCACTCCATCTTCCAAACCTGATGACTTTTCCAATCCATTTACAAAAGCGGTCATTAATCTTTCTACCTTTTCATCATCCGGAAACGTACTTAAAAAATTACTCAGCGTATTGAAACCTGCTGCAATTTTTATAAACTTTTTATAGCGGTCAAAGCTAACGCTCATCAGTAAAGAGTCGCCACGCTGTCCGATTTTTTGCATAATTGCAGGATAAACACCACGTGTATAACTTGATGTATAAATTTCACTTTCAGATAATACCGCCAGGTAATAAAGTTCTTGTGCATTTAATTGATTCAAAATGCGGAAACGGATGGCATCAGGCTCTTCATGTAATGCATTAATTGTTTTTACAAAATATTCCTTCGCCCTGTTCTCCATTCGTTTATTCAAAGCCGCCATTCCATACAAATTTTCTTTTTGCAAAGAACGATTTAGATAATCCAACCTGGTTTTCACCAGGAGCTTATAATACTTTACATCATCATTTTTAACGGCATCAATTTCTCCTATGGTTTGCGTACCCTTAATAATATTATCTAAAAAAGGAAAATACAATTGCCCGCTGCCATCACTGGTTGCCATTTTGGTTACTGCCTTTACAAGGGGATCATCAATTTTGCGAATGGCATAACCAAGCTTATTATTTGCGGCTGCATAATCGTAAAGCAGGGTAGGATATTTGTAAGCAGCTATCAAAATCAAACTATCTCTAAAAGGAACATCAGTATTATCTTTCAAAGTTGCAAATATCCTTTCCGGGTGTGCAGTAGTATATTTTTTTATTAAAATCTGACGGGAAATTTTATAAGCCGGGTTGGAGTCAAAAGCTCCTGTACCTATGACTGCGTTGGCTACTTCATAATTATTTTTGGCTACTATATTTTCTATAGATACACCCGTTTTGTCTTTTTCCATTACCGCTTCATACATCTCAATCATCCTGGGGAGGTTACTGGCATTAAGTTTCCCACTGCGAAAAGCCGCTGTAAAATTCTTCAGCAGTTTTTCGATGCCACTTAAATAAGCCACTTTTCGCTGAGCGCTCATGATGGTGTCTCTTTCAATAACACATTGAAGAGCGTCAATTCGCTTGATCAAAGCTTGCGTGACCAAAAAATTTATATCCTCATCTGTCGAAGCATGGAAAAAATTATCAGCTTTTTTATCAGCTCTTAATGCATTTTTCTGCTCCTTATCAATAAGGTCGTGCCACCTGGCCCTGTTTATAGGCGGTTTGCAGTCTATATCAATATTGTTTTGTGAAAAGCTGTTGAAACTTAAATAGGTTAATAGTACCGATAAAAGTAATCGTAAGGTAGAGTGCATGCGCCGCATATTACAAATTTAATACCCGCTCCTGTAAATTTTCTTTATTTAGAAGGTTTTGTATAGACAATAAAAAAGCATCCTTCGTTGCAAAACGACTGTTTAAAGACAATTCATCATTAAATTATTATTAAGTCTTTATTAACTGCCTGGTGTTAAAGCAGCCTTAAAACCAATTCCTGTAGGTTTGCCGCAAAGAAAGGTAAATGGAAAATAGTCTAAAAAAAGTGCTGATTGCAGATGATGAACCGGATATACTTGAAATTTTAAAATATAACCTCATTAAAGAAGGGTACCAGGTTATTACAGCCCATGATGGAGATGAAGCTATTGAAAAAGCAAAGCAAACACTGCCTGACCTAATCGTATTGGATATTATGATGCCGGGAAAAAATGGTGTGGAGGTCTGTGAAATTTTGAGGTCACAACCAAAGATGAAGGATACACTGATTATGTTTTTAACGGCTTTAAGTGATGAAGCTACGCAGATCAAAGGATTGACAACAGGAGCAGATGATTATATAAGCAAACCAATCAGCCCCAATGTTTTTATCAGCAAAGTGCAATCGCTTTTGAGGCGGGTAACAAAAACGGATAATAAAATTGTAGAAGTAAACGGATTAACCATAGATCCGGAAAAATTTATGGTACGATTCGCTGGAAAAGATATTTCGCTCGCTAAAAAGGAATTTGAACTGTTATACCTGTTAGCTTCCAAACCAAGCAGGGTTTTTCTACGCAATGAAATATTAAGCCAGGTTTGGGGTAATGAAGTGATTGTCGGCGACCGCACTATTGATGTACACATCAGAAAAATCCGCCAGAAATTAGGAGTAGATTGC
>JALZIY010000281.1 GCA_030860085.1 Bacteroidota bacterium
TAATGGCGGAACTTGCCACCAGCCACATATTACCTGCCGCCATCCGTTATCAAAATTTACTAGTAAATAATATAAAAGGTTTAAAAGAGGTAGGCCTGGCTGAAGATAGTTATGCTAATCAAATGCAGATTCTACAGGTAATTGCAGACCATGTAAACTCGTTGAGTGACTTAGTGGAGCAGATGATAGAGGCAAGGAAAAAATGTAATACTATGAAAAATACCAGGAAAATGGCTTTAGCTTATTGCACAGATGTAAAGGAAAAATTTTTTGATCAAATAAGATACCATGCAGATAAATTGGAACTGCTGGTAGATGATAAAGAATGGTCTTTACCTAAGTATAGGGAATTATTGTTTCTCAGGTAGTGAATGGTGAATGGTGAGTGACAGACACACGGTTCTGCCTGTCGTCTCATTCTCACATGACTTCTTTTAGGAACAGGCAAACATTTTGTGCGTTTTTATTCCTTCATACTTGCCTACTGCCTCCATTATATTACCTCCCAAATTATTTGCTATTACTTCAAGGATTTCTTTTAACTGGTTAAAATCGTGTGGTTTAGTAAAAAAGCATAAAGCCCCCATATCTAAAGCAATATCTGCATCCTGCTGCTGGGATGAAGTTGAATACATAAATACTGGTATATGCCTGTATGCTTCGGTTGCCTTTAATTTTGTAAGGCATTCCCAGCCATTCATGCCAGACATATTAACGTCAAGGTATATAATATCGGGTAATAAAAAATCTTTACTATCCAATGTTTCAAATAGTTCCTTTCCATCGCTTGTACAATGGCAAATTATAGTTGCGTCAACTTTTGAAAGAGCTTCACGAAACATATCTCTATCATCTGTATCGTCATCGACTAATAAAAATCTTTTGGTCATAGGTTTGGAGTTGAGTTTATATTAAATTCTTTTTGTTTCAAAGGTAAGGTTATAGTAAATGTAGCTCCCTTATTTAATTGCCCGTTGGCCTTAATAGCGCCGTGATGGCGTTCTACAATTTTTTTACATAGTGCTAATCCCAAACCTGTTCCTTCGTAATCATCTTTTGAGTTGAGGCGGGCAAAAGTATTAAAAATATTTTCGGCTTGCTCCTGCTCGAAACCAATCCCATTATCCCGGATAACAATTTGAGTAAAGCCTTTGCCCTCGTTATACATCACTTTCGATGTAATGAAAACTTCAGGTGCTTCTCCAGCTTTTGCAAACTTCAGAGAGTTATTTACCAGGTTATAAAACAGTTGATAAATCAATATGGGTGAGCCTTCAATTGCAGGTAAATCTTTATAATGAATGAAAGCATGTTTTTCCTGAATGATAACTTCTAAATCAGTTTCTATATTTTTAATCACTTTATCCAATTCCACGTTCTCTGAAATTTGCTCTGCTGCATTAAAGGTAGAATAGGTAAGCACTCCGTCAATCATGGTAAACATTCTGTCAGCCGCGCCTTGTATTTTACTAAGATAAAGTTTGCTTTTTTCATTTAAATTTCCTTTCAATTCGTCCTGCAGGCGGCTGGTAAATGTTTTTATTTTTCGAACCGGTTCTTTCAGGTCGTGGCTGGCAACGTGTGCAAATTGCTGGAGATCTTCATTGGACCGTTCTAAATCAAGGGTTCGTTGCGCTACCAGTGCTTCTAACTTTTGTTCACTTTCCTTTTGGTGATGTATGTCCGTAAAAGCGCCAATCCATTTTAAGATTTTTCCTTCTTCGTTACGTACCGGTTCGCCTTCCACTATATGCCAGCGGTACTCACCGGCACGGCTCCTTAATCTTACTTCCGTACGATATGTATTGCCGGTTTGCAGGCTTTGTTCCCATGCCTGCATCATGTTGCGCATATCACCAGGGTATACCAATCTTTGCCATGTATCTTCTGCATACGGATCAAGCCCTGAATACTCCACCCATTGACTCGAGGCATATTCGTAATTACCTTTTTCGTCCGTCATCCATACCAGTTGAGGCAATGTTTCTGCAAGTGTGCGGAATTTTTCTTCGCTTTGGCGGATAGCCTGTTCCGATGTTTTTTGAAGTGTAATGTCGGTAGCGGTGGTAAGGACAAGAAAGAGTTCGCCTTTTTCATCATAAAGCGGCGATGATTTGGATAGAAGCCAAAATGAAACTCCTGTTTTTTTATTGATGAATTGAGCCACAACTTCTGAAGCTTTACCAGTAGTGAAAGTGATAGCAGCCGAACTTGATCCTGCCGGTAAGGGGTAGCCTTTTTCATCCAAAACAGTAAATGTTTCATCTAATCTTTTCCGTAGCTGGAAAACATCTTGTTCCGCCAACACATCTTCTACAGTTTCATAACCTAATTGGTGGGCGGCCCTGTCGTTAAGGTAAAGAATCCTGCCTGTTTTGTCAAAATGGTAGATAGAAGATGGTACATTTTGGAAGGTTAGTTCCAATTGTTCTTTAGTCGCTTTTAATGCTGTTTCAGTTTGTAATTGTTGATTTATATCGGTATTGGTGCCAATCCATTGAACCACTTTTCCTTCTTCGTTTTTCACAGGATATACACGGGTAAGAAACCAACGATATTCGCCATCGTGCTGGCGCAGGGGAAAAGTAATTTCATAAGGCACATCTTTTTTCCATGCTTCTTTTGCATAAGCAATCACTCTGTCTATATGCGCCGGGTGATGCACTTTTTGCC
>JALZIY010000287.1 GCA_030860085.1 Bacteroidota bacterium
GGCATTGGCTTTTTTTGCAATAACTGCTACGGCAGCTATATCTGTAATATTGATCAAAGGGTTTGTAGGTGTTTCGATCCAAATTAGTTTTGTATTGGAGTTGATCAATGGTTCAATATGTTGCACATCACGCATATCTACATAGTGAAATTTAATACCAAACTTTTCAAAGACTTTAGTAAATAAACGATAGGTTCCGCCATACATATCATTACCCGCAATTACTTCATCCCCCGGAGATAATAGTTTTATAACGGCATCGGTAGCAGCTACACCGCTGCTAAATGCAAGGCCGAATTTTCCGTTTTCAATTACGGCCAAAGCGTCTTCTAATGCCTTACGGGTGGGGTTTTGCGAACGTGCATATTCATAACCCTTGTGCTGACCAGGTGCCGATTGCACATAGGTAGAGGTTTGATAGATCGGAGTCATGATCGCTCCTGTACTTGGGTCAGGCTCGGCTCCTGCATGTATATATTTAGTTGCCGGTTTCATATTATCGCTTTTTAAAAATAGAATGCAAAGATGTGATTATGGATTGTAAAGACTACCATTTTATTTCCATATTCTATATACGAAGATTGCCGTACATCATAGAATATTTTCTCCTTAACATATAGTTAACCTGCTAAGTTTAATGGGTTATTTACCATTAAAAAGGTAAAAACAAACACTCATCCGCCGTATATGCTTCTCTACCTGAGCAATTGCATTTTTTACTTTTTGCAACTCTTTACCTGTAATCCCGCTGGTGTAGATACACTTGTATTTGCTGTTGCGATTGAGATAAATTGCTCCTGATTAGATTCTATTAACTACTAAAATTATAAACCATGAAAAAGATTTTTTTATCAATTGCCATTGCCCTGTTTTCCTTTATTGCTTTTGCCGCTGCTCCTGTTGCTGTGAGTGAGAAAGCACTATCTGCTTTCAATCAATCTTTCAAAGATGCCAAAGAAGTTGTGTGGAGTGAATATGAAAATTTTTATGAAGTAAAGTTTATGCATAACACGGTAAGATCCTGGATTAGTTATGACGAAGAAGGAAACATTCTAAGATCAAGAAGATATTACTTCGAGGATATGCTTCCGCTTTTAATAAAAGCAAAAATTGATAAACGTTATAGCGATAAAAAAATATATGGAATAACTGAGCTGGCTTCTGATGCCGAAGTGGCCTATTATATAATTTTAGAAGATGATAAAAACTGGTTAACGGTTAAATCAGATTCTTATGGAAATATGACGGTTTACCAAAAGTTTAAAAAAGCTCCTACTCACTAAACAACATTGACGCCGACCAATATTTCCAATCCCTATTATCAGCCGCATGTGCATCATGCGGCTGATTTTTTTTTGACAATATTGTTTTGCTTAAAATACCGTGGTCCACTAATTTTCTTTTTCCTTCGTGAATAGCTTCACCAACAGCAGCTTGCTTCATCCAGGCTTTTTGAGGGGGTTCAAAACCTACCTTATCGTTCCGCCAAACGATTTCTTTTGGCAATAATGGTTCAACACTTTTACGAAGCAACCATTTTGTCCAACCATTATGAATTTTAAAATGGGGTGGGAGCGTAAATACAAATTCTACCAGGGGATGATAAAGGAATGGCAAGCGCAGTTCTGTTGCATGCGCCATGCTATTCCTGTCTGCCATCTGCAATAATTCTTCAAGGCCATGAACAAACGTATTGAAATACAATGCCCCATTTAAAGAAAAGGATGAAGGAAGGCTGTACACAAGATTACGCTTATTGGAAAAAGCAAAATCTTTCGCCAGATCTGCCTGATTAAACGCTTTTTTTTCCTTACTGCCTTGCATCAAACTGGCAGAAAATTCCGGGAAGACGGCAAAGGTTTTATGTATAAAACCAAAACCTTCTTTTACACCTATGGCCTTTGCTGTTTTTAGCTCACCGGATTTCTTTAATTGTTTTTGACCATATAATTCCTGCCACCACCACTTATAATACTTGTGGTAGCCAGCTAAAATTTCATCTGCACCTTGTCCATCTAACAAAACAGTTACTCCGGCATTTTTGGCTTCTTCATAAACTTTATACTGTGCTAATGCGCTGGCAGACGCAATTGGCTGTTCCTGGTGTTCCATCACTTTCTTCATTAGTGCAACAATATTACTCTGCTCTATTTCTATAATATAATGTTCAAGATGAAATGTTGAAGCAACAAGCTTTGCGTACTTCAACTCATCTTTTTCAAACCCCTCAAAAGAAGCGGTAAAACATTTATGTGAGTATTGTTCAGAGGAGAATTTTGAACAATAAGCAATGATGGCTGAACTATCTAAACCTCCACTTAAACTCGTACCAATTGGCACATCACTGCGTAACCGGTTTTTTATTGACTTAGAAAATAAAAAACTGAATTTTTCTATTGCTTGATCTTCCGAAATATTATTATCTAAATTAATTTCTGCCTGCCAGTATTTTTCAATTTTTAATTCATTTGTATAAGAGGTATAAGTTAAAAATGAAGCTGCAGGCAGTTTATAAATATTTTCAAAAAATGTTTCTTTAGGTTCAAATGGATTAGTGGTGTAACTAATTGACAAAAAATTATACAGCATTTTCAAGTTTACATCTTTCTTCACGCCTAATTTCCACAGGGCTTTCATTTCTGAAGCAAATAAGAACTGCTCATTATCCTTGTAGAAAAAAAATGGTTTTTCACCGAACCGGTCTCTTGCTGCAAATAAAACTTGTTCCTTTTCATCCCAGATGGCAAAGGCAAACATGCCGTCAAACTTTTCCAGGCAAGCAGTGCCATAAGCATCATAGGCAGCAACGATGACTTCTGTATCGGATTGGGTAAAAAAATTGTATCCTTCTGTTTTTAATTCTTTCTTTATTTCTATATAATTATAAACTTCACCATTGTGTATAATATGATATCTGCTTAAATAAGGCATTGGCTGAGATGCTTCTCTACTCAAGTCAATTATACTCAACCTGCAATGACCTAAAGCTGTAGTGCATTCCTCATTTATAAAAATGCCATTATCATCCGGGCCGCGGTGTATTAATGAATTTGCTGCTGAAGCAATACGATCTTTCGTTATAAGTTTCTTGTTTATTGAAATAATGCCGGTAATGCCACACATGCAAAAAGGATTTTTACTTAGTAGTGATTGGCAATCGTACCTGCACTTCGTCCCAGGCCATTATTAAATTAGCGCCAGTGGCCGTGGATTGAAAGACCATCGTAAAAAACTCAATCGAGTGTTCAACTTCTTGCACGGGGGCTTCAAATGTATAAACATCTTTTTTGGGATCTATCTTCAAACCCCAGGAGTAAATGCTATTGTTTAAAATAATAGTCCATTTAATTTGTTGCGGAATACAATAAATAATATAGCGCCCTTTATCAATTTTTTTATTTTGAATGGTCACCGGCTGAAAAAATTCAATTTCTGTTGCTTCGTTAGCACCCAAACGCCAGGGTTGATTATATTGTAATAAAGTCCCGAAAATCTTTCTTCCCTGACGATGTGGCCGGCTATAAATAACCCGTGCAACGGGAGGACCGGTTTCCGGATTTGACATTCTAAGAACCGGGTAATCGGGTGGGAAATAACTGATATCAGCTGGTGAAACATCAGGAGGAGAGTAAGGATTAGCTAGTTCTTTTTTTACAAGACCTGAATCTTTATTCGTCTCCTTTTTTACGGCTACAGGTGCATCTTGTACTTCATTGCATGCACCGAAAATGACCGAACAAAGAACAGCTAAAAAAAATTTCATGCAGACAAATTACATTATTTCATGTTTATCCTGCTAATTCAGCGATCAAAATTATTATGTAGAGAATAACTGTATGTATAAAGAAATATTGCATAATCACTTGAGCGAAAAAGGTATAGCGACTCTTACATCATCCCATGCAAATACCATGTTGTGAAC
>JALZIY010000299.1 GCA_030860085.1 Bacteroidota bacterium
ACAGCGACAATCTTCACGCGGTGGTAGGCAACAATTTTCCGGTGGGTTTGATGAAGAGAATTTCTCTGATTTTTTTGCTTCCATGTTTGGTACGGATGCAGGCGGTAGCAGGCAAACCAAATTCAGGGGACAGGATTATAATGCAGAATTAACACTTAACCTCACAGATGCTTATACCACTCACCAGCAAACCATAACAGTCGATGGGAAAAATATTCGCATCACTATTCCAGCCGGCATCGAGAGCGGGCAAAAAATTAAATTGAAAGGCCATGGTGGACCTGGGATAAACGGAGGCCCAAATGGTGATCTTTATATCAGTTTTCAAATTGGGGGTCACCCTCGTTACAAACGTTTAGGCATTGATCTTTACACTACTGTAGATATAGATCTATACACGGCATTATTAGGCGGCGAAATATTTGTAGATACATTGAGTGGGAAAATAAAAGTAAAAGTGGCGCCGGAAACACAGAACGGAACGAAGATTAGATTGAAGAACAAAGGATTTCCAGTTTATAAACAGGAAGGGCAGTTTGGAGATCTATATATTACATACCAGGTCACTCTTCCCACCAACTTAACAGATAAGCAAAAGGAATTATTTATCCAATTATCAACAATGTAAATTGTACAGAATGCAAAAAGAAGACTTAATACCAACCGATGAATTTTGTGTGCAGCATAATGTTGAGTTCTCATTTATCCATGCGTTATATAATTATGGATTAATAGAAATTGTTACTATCAATGAAAGAACCTGCATTCCCCTGGACAAATTAAAAGACCTGGAAAAATTCATCCACCTGCACGAATTAGATATAAACACAGAAGGCATTGATGCCATTGCTCAATTATTAAACCGTATAGAAAATATGCAGAATGAAATAACCAGTTTAAAAAACAGGCTCCGTTTTTATGAGGAATGATTGGACCATGATTTGGGGGATTTAGGAATTAATAAGAAATGAGCACTCTCCTAAACAAAGAAATTTACTAATAGAGGATCTGACGATTATTTCTGAATAAAATCGTGTCTCCCGGTTGACTTTTCACTTTGACTTTTGACTTTTTAATTTTCGCTTATGCTTGAAGTTACCGTGGTAACTACAGAAGATGAGTTAGCGCAAATTCATCAACTTAACCAATTAAATATTAAACAAAATCTTTCGGAAAAAGAAAAGGAAGAGGAAGGCTTTGTATCGTGGCTATATTCTATAGACCTCTTGCAGGACATGCACAAATTAGAGCCCAGCGTTATTGTAAAAGACAATGATAAAGTCATAGGATATGCACTCGTTACCTTAAAAGAAGCCAGTGAATTTCATCCCGACTTACAGACAATGATAAATAATCTCCAGCCACTGCATTATAAAGGCAAGCCTTTGTTTACTTATTCATTTTACTGCATGGGCCAAATCTGCATTGATAAAAATTATCGCGGCAAGGGAGTTTTCAAAAGCCTTTATCAGCACCACAAAAAAATTTATCAAAAACAATTTAATCTTTTAGTAACAGAAATATCAACTACCAATCTGCGATCACAAAAGGCACATGAAAAAGTTGGTTTTAAAACTATTCACACTTATCGCGATATTATGGATAAGTGGAATGTAGTAGTATGGGATTGGCAGTGAATTTATAGAGTTACGTCAAACGAAAAAAAAGTCAAAATCAAAAACTCAACCCTTTTTTATTTTTACTTTTTGAGAAGCTTAGTTTGATTAACAGCTTTTAATGGCATTAAAGTTGAAACAAACAAGCAAACAATATAATTATGTATCACGACGTGATTAAAACACAAGATGAAGCCTTATGTCATTTATTCTTTCATTGCTGTTTAAAAGACGGTGAATTTTCAGCGTCAGAAATAAAAGCTGTTTCAGAAAAAATAGTTGATGCCGGCTTAAATAGCGAATTAAATTTTAAAGAAGAGATCATTAAATATAAGGAATACCGTTCTGCTATTACTAATGAAACTGAATATCTCAACTTCCTGGTAAAATTGATCAGGCCAACTAACGAACTTGCATTGTTTTCTTATTGTATAGAACTTTGTTTGAGTGATGCCTCTATTGGCGCTAACGAGGAAGCATTATTGTCTGCCATTGCAAGATCATTGGATATTGACGAATCGAACCAAACAACCATTAAGAATTTAATGGTTCAGCGAAAGATAGTTGATACACAAAAAATATATTAAGGTTTATTCAATTAATTTAAAAAATTTAATGCTTTATTTAAAACATTTGCAGTTCGGGAGTTGTTTAACTTTAAATTAAATCCAGACTGATGGAATTGCCTGACTTTACTCATCCACTTTGGTTTTTGGTTGCAACGTTCTTTGTATTTGCAATAGTTATTGGCCGTTACCTGCTGATAGCCGGATTATTTTATGGCGCTTTTTATTTATGGTTTCCTTACAAATGGCAACAAAGAAAGATCAACGAAAAAGCCTATAAGCCAGGACAATTAAAAAAGGAAATAAAATGGAGCATTGTAACCGCTTTGTTATTTGCAGTGGCCGGAAGTATTCTTTTGGTTTTGTGGCAGCAAGGCTTTACAAAAGTGTACCTCCATATCAGTGAATATGCGTTATGGTGGATGCCGCTTAGCCTTGCTATTGCATTGGTATTGCATGAAACCTATTATTATTGGTTGCACAGATGGATGCACCAGCCAAAAATTTTCAGACTTGTTCATAAAATACATCACGATAGCAATATCACTTCTCCATGGACGGCTTTTTCTTTTCATCCATTGGAAGGTTTGCTGCAAGCTATATTTCTTCCTGTACTATTAACTGTATTACCCATACATCTATACGTCATCATTATTCATTTAACGATCATGACATTTAGTAGCGTCATCAATCACCTTGATATTGAAGTGTATCCAAAAAATTTTTATAGACATTTTTTAGGCAAATGGCTGATAGGCGCTTCACACCATTCTTTGCACCATAAACAATTCAAATATAATTATGGCCTGTATTTTACTTTTTGGGATAAATGGAAAAAAACCGAAAGTCCATTGTATGAAAAACTGTTCATAGATAAAACAACAAAAAAAGATTTTATTGTTGGTGCAAATGAAAGAAACATCGCATCAAGTGGAGATAAATTTCGCAACCGTTAATTATATAGAAATGCCTGTCCCTTTGACATCCATTGCTAAATAAAAATCATAAAATAAGCTTCCCTTCTGCGCCATCTGCGAGACGTTGCCCACTTACAATTGAAGCCGCCATTTTTAGAAATTGAATCATCTTGCCGGTTTCTCTATCCCAATAGTAACATTCGGTTGGCTGCAGTTTTAATAATCCTAAATTAGGATCATCGGCCCCACCCGGAAACCATGCTTTAAAAATGACCGACCATTTATCTTTTATTTGTTGTTTATCAATAATAACAGAAGCCCTTGCCCATACATCTAAATAGCTTTCTTTACCTGGGTGCGCATAGGTAAGATGAACAGATTTATCCATATTTACTTCTTCCACCTTAATAGATCTTATATCAGTAAAAAACCAAAGCGTACCATTATCTTCCACTTCTATAGTAGCCATTGGACGTGTATGATCGTGCTCGGATGTGCTGTTTGTAATAAACATACAAGTACGTATTTCCTCCACCAGTTTCTTAAATTTTTTTAATGCCTTTTGTTGTTCCAAATTTTTTTCCATGATTAATAATTATGGTGTGTTTATTTAAAGGTAAAATCGTATGTCAATTGTTCTACACCGGAATTTTTAATTACTTGCAGGATCATTTATAAGCGATTCTACCGCTTCCGTTTTTGTGATCAATCCAATTTTTCTTGAGTGCAGGATAGCTTCTGAACTATGCTGAAAAAAACAGCAGGGAACTCCATTAGCTTCTATCGAATGCAAAACATCAGCGGCTTTTTGCTTATTCTTTTTATATACATCACGTATATACACTGCATGAATCTGCTTTGGAAAATGTTTTACAATGGCTTCGTAAATGAATGGATCGTGTTGTGAACTATCACCTAATAGTACAAACCGTTGCTTTGGATAGTTTTCAATAATGCGAACTATCCTTGTAAATTTTCCATTGTGATTGCTTTGCCCCGTTTTCAATAATTGATTTAGCCGCTTTAAAATATTTAATAAGAAAATACCGTTGGGCAACTGATTAACCCGTGTAAACTCTAAAAGATAATCATACAAATTATACTCACTGCTCGATACATAAAAAAATGGATTAGGCGCATCTGGTGTTGTATTACCCTCAGCAAGCAACTGGTAATGATTAACAACGCCATCAAATGGCGCTCTGCTGCGGGCATTTTGTGTAAACAAAACAAATAGCCGCTTACGCAAATTGGCAGAATGTGATATTAGAAAAGTATCATCCACATCAGAAATAAAGCCGTATTGGGTGGAATAAGGAATATATACTGAACCCTTTCCTTGTACTATAATAATCCCATTTTCATTCACCATTTTAACAATCATCTCGTGCCAGCCTTGCTCTAACGGAGGTTCATCTTTCCACTCGAATTTGAAAAAGCCGTGTTTATCTGTTTCAGTAAATAATTGTCTTCCCTGCCATTCAGTTTGCAACCTAACAGTGGGCAAAGGTTTCACCATAAATAACCGAAGCAAGGCCCAGGTATTATTTAATACACTCTTTCTATATCTGTTTCTGGGTAAGGGGCTTAGCCCAAAAACATGGCCGTAAATAACTAATTGATCGGCATGGCCATAACCGTGGTACACTTTTATTATAAGCTCATCAGTAAGCCGCAGCCAATATAGAAAACGGGTTTTTAAACTCTTTTTTATTGTTTGTTGGTTACTATTCATATTGGTTAAAATATTACACAATAAACATGCAGAAAGATGAAAAACTAAAATTATTATTCATAATTAATCCTGTTTCCGGCGGTAAAGAAAAAACAGACTGGGAAGAAAAAATACGATTTTACTTTAAAACTTCTCCCCACATTATGGATTTCTATTTGCTTTCGGGGGAACGTGATGAAACCTCAGTCGCACACCATATTGAGTCAGTTAGTCCCGATCGTATAGTTGCTGTTGGTGGCGATGGAACCGTAAAAATGGTGGCAGAACTGCTTCAAAATAAAAATTTACCTCTTGCTATTATTCCTGCCGGGTCAGCAAACGGTATGGCAAA
>JALZIY010000320.1 GCA_030860085.1 Bacteroidota bacterium
CTATCAAGGTGCTAAAAGGAAAAGTATTTGAACCAAATCAAAAATTTCCAGTTCGTAATATTTTGGTTACAGGCCAGTTTGCCATCGCTGTCATATTAATGATAGCTGCGCTGTTAGTTAACAAACAACTGAACTACATGCAAAACCAAGATCCCGGTTTTGCTAAAGAACAAGTGCTTATTCTTCCGGCAAGTAACCAGGCTATTGAAAAGAAAAATGTATTGCTTGATAAATTACTAAATACAAAAGGTGTAAAGGATGTTAGCTATTCCGGCCAGCGCCTGGGTACTGAATACAACCAGGGTTATACCAAATACGAAAGCCCTGAAGGCGGCATTAAAGAAGGTAACGTAGCATTTTTAAGAGTTGATGAAAGATTTATTCCTATGTACCAGTTGAAACTTATTGATGGAAGAAATTTTTCAAAGGATATTACTTCCGACCTCGGACAAACTTATATCGTCAATGAATCCATGGCAAAAGAAATGGGATGGGATAACCCTATAGGAAAGGAATTAGGATTTGGATCACCCACTAATCCAATGGGTAAAATAGTTGGCGTAATCAAAGACTTTCATTTCAGCTCTTTAAAAAATAAAATTGAGCCCATGCTCTTATCTTACCGGGCACCATTTAAAGAAATCTCAGTAAAAATTGAGCAGGGAAATATTCCTCAGACAATTGAAAACATTAAGACTTCATGGGAAGAAATAGTTGCCGACCGCCCTTTTGAATATTCCTTTTTAGATGAACATTTTTCAAAGGTTTATAAAACAGAACTGCAATTAAGCAGGGTAACGAATATTGCGGCCAGCCTCAGCATTTTTATTGCCTGCCTGGGAATTCTTGGTCTCATATCTATCATAATTCAGCAAAGAGTAAAAGAGATCGGTATCCGGAAAGTTTTAGGCGCAAGCGTCAGTAACATAATATTTCTTTTTTCAAAAGGCGTTTTACAGTTAGTATTTATTGCCTTGATTGTTGCCTTTCCTATTGCATGGTGGGCTATGAACAATTGGTTGCAGGATTTTGCATACCGCATCACCATTGGGTGGTGGGTCTTTGCTGTTGCAGGTATTGCTGCGTTATTGCTGGCATTATTGACTATAAGTTTCCAGGCAATTAAAGCTGCTAATGCAAACCCGGTTAAAAATTTAAGAACAGAATAAAAGATAAGCTATGTTCAAAAATTATTTCAAACTAGCCTGGAGAAATTTGCTGAAACATAAATCAGAGTCAACCATTAACCTGGTTGGTTTATGCGTGGCCTTTACTTGTGCATTACTGCTTTTTCTAAGTGTATACTATGAATTTTCTTATGATCGGTTTCATCAAAACCGGAGTAGCATCCACCACTTATATTTTAATATTAATAAGGCAAAAGAAGTAGAAACGTCGTCTAATATGCCTGTGCCGTTGGCGCCCACTTTAAAAGAAACTTATCCTGAGATAAAATATGCCGCTCGTTCCAGCAATAGTGCGGGTATTATTCGCTATAAGGACAAGAAATTAAATAAGAATCTAAAATTAACTGACCCGGATTTTTTCAGCATGTTTACATTTCCTTTTGTTGAGGGCAATAGTATCAGCGCCTTGAACAGTATAAACAATGTGGTGCTAACGGAAAATACCGCGAATGTTATTTTCTCCGGGGAAAATCCTATAGGTAAAACAATAGAAATACAAAGAGACGGTGAATGGAAGCCTTTTATGGTTTCAGGTGTAACCGATAACCCTCCTGAAAATTCCAGCATTTATTACGACATGGTGATCCGATTTGAAAACGAGTCAGAATATCAGGGCAATTCAACTCGCTGGGATAATTTTAATCACGAGGTCTACATTCAACTTCAGGATGGCATATCAGCTTCGGCACTGGAAAAGAAAACAGCATCTTTTATTTCAAAAAACTTTGCTGAAGATATTCAGAATTTAAAAAGAGATGGCGCCTCTACATTCAATGACGGCTCATATATTCAACTAAAGCTTCAATCGTTATTAGATATTCATACCAACACAAAAATTAGTGCAGAAGGTGGCAACATCAGTAAAAGCTATTTATACCTGCTGTTGACTATTGGTTTTTTAATATTGATCAT
This sequence comes from Bacteroidota bacterium, assembly GCA_030860085.1. Taxonomy (GTDB): domain Bacteria; phylum Bacteroidota; class Bacteroidia; order Chitinophagales; family Chitinophagaceae; genus Flavisolibacter. The sequence goes on from JALZIY010000320.1 coordinate 2,100, forward strand.
TGCTTGTATCAATTTTATTAATCTTGGTATCGGCAGATCGTTTACCAGGACGCATGAAATTGGGCTTCGCAAAACCCTTGGCGCACAAAGATTTCAATTGATTGGACAATTTTGGACGGAAGCTTTTTTAATTTGCCTGTTGGCTTTGCTTATCAGTTCAGGATTAAGCTATTGGTTGATTCCAAAATATAAACTGCTTTTTGCCATGAACATTGACAGGGAAATTTTACTCTCTCCACATGTCTGGCTATCTGTGATAGGGATATTTTTTTTCGTTACTCTGCTTGCAGGCGGTTACCCTGCCTGGCTTATGTCGCGATTCAATGTAGTTCAAATATTAAAAGGAAAGGTTTCTATCAGAGGATCACAAAAGCTTAGAAATTCACTGATTGTTGTCCAATTTTCCATAGCCATTCTTTTAATAATCTGTACGCTGGTAGCCTCACAACAGATTACCTATCTGCGAACAAAACCTTTAGGGTTCAACAGGAACCAGGTAATAAGTATTCCTGTTGAAGGTGAAGTAAATCCTACTGCTGCTCTGGAACTCATGAAAGTAAAACTAGCCCCCTATCCTTCAGTAGAAGGTGTAAGCGGTATTTATAACAATTTAGGCCGGGGCCTTGATGGCTCGACAAGACGCTCTGTAATGGGATTTGATTATAAGAGTAAAGGTGTATCTACAACATGGATGGGAGTAAGCTATGATTTTGTAAAAACATTAGATCTTAAAATCGTAGCCGGTAGAGATTTTTCAAAACAATTATTGACTGATAGTAACGCTATTGTTATTAATGAAGCAATGGCAGAACAATTAGGAGAGATCAACCCTGTGGGAAGTTTGCTGCCTGTTCGGGAAAACGAGCCACCCAAACAAGTTATCGGCATAGTAAAAAACTTCAATTTTGAATCTCTTCATGGTAAAATTGAGCCGCTCACACTCGTACTG
>JALZIY010000343.1 GCA_030860085.1 Bacteroidota bacterium
AAGTACGAAGTCAGAAGTACGAAACCGGCCAACTATCAACGACTACGTGTCAACTATCATCTGTCAACTATTATCCGATCCATGTGGTGGTAACTGTATTTGGCTTTTACTATTCCTTCCTCTATTAAAAAAATAGCCGGGTTGGTTCTTGCTGCTGTTTTTACAGCGGTGTTATCGCAACTGAAGATGGGCACATCATTCAAATTATTTTTTGAAAATAGTTGCTGTGCGCCAGCAACATCTGGTGTAATAATAAATACCGGGATATTGTTTTGTAATGCTTTTATTTTAATTTCTTTAAAATCTTCTATCCAAGCCGGGGTATCTTTTTTTAAGTATTCGCAAAAAAGAAGGATGGCTTGGGGAAGTTGTAAAATGGCTGTAGTGGAATCGGTTCCGCCTATACCTGTTAACGAAAATCCTTTAATGGGTGGCTCCTCATTTCCTTTACGTACCAGTTTTTGCGTACGGTCAATAAATGTATAATTGTTTAAATCGGAAGGTAATTCTTCTGGTGCAAATTCAAAACGCTTACCCTCTTTCTCATAAATAAATTTCATGGTAAAACTGTCCTGTACTGCATTTGCCGGAATTTTCATTTCTTCCTGGATCGATGCACCTTTTTTAAAAGGCAGGCAATCAGCCAATGGTAAATAATTTAATACATACCATTGCAAACCTAAAGTAAATAAAAGCGATGCTAATAAAGTAAGTGCTTGTGTTCGTTTAGAAAATATGGGTTGAATATATCGTTGAAAGAAAAGTAAAAACAAGATCAGCGCCAGCAAAACAACATCCTTCAAAAATGATGTTAGCGGTGAAATGGGTAAACAATCGCCAAAGCAACCACAGTTTTTAAATTTACCCGACCACAAAGCGTATGCAGTTAAAAAAGTAAAAAAGATAATCAGGATCAAAAGAAGATTGAGTACCAATTTTTTTCTCCAACCCATTAACAAAGCAACACCTGCCATAATCTCCAACGTAATTATTATAACAGATAAAGCAAGCGAGTGATTGTTTAAAAAATTTAAAGATTGAATAAAAAAGTTCTTTGCAAAAAAAGAAGAGGAAGCGAGGGAACCATTCCAAACCTCGAAAAACTCCTGCATTTTGTAACTGAGTCCTAATGGGTCATTTGCTTTTACAAGGCCTGAAATAATAAACAAAATACCTACAAATATCCTGGAAACGTTTATGGTAGCTCTCATTATTAATTATGAATTTTGATCCATCAGTATCAGCGCAAATATCCCATAGTTTATCATGTCAAAATAATTGGCATCAATTCCTTCGCTGATAAGGTTTTGGCCCTTGTTGGTTAGTATTTGTTTTATTCGTTGCAGCTTCATTAAAATAAGGTCTACTAAACTTTCCTGGCTCATGCTTCTCCATGCTTCGCCATAATCATGATTTTTATTAAGCATTAATTCTTTGGCAGCTTTCAAATGTATTGAATATAAGGTAGTTGCCTGTGTTACTTCCATCTCTTGCGGAGCATCTTTTGGCAAATGCATTTGTATTAAACCGATGACTGAATAATTTACAATTCCAATGAATTCTCCACTTATATCATCAACTATTTTCTGCAGTCCTTTTTCCTGGACCGTGCGAATCCGTTGGGCTTTAATATAGATCTGATCTACAATGGAAATAGTACGCAATACCCGCCAGGCGGTGCCATAATCCTGCGTTTTTTTTGTAAATATCTCCCGGCACTGGTCAATTACTTTATCATATTGTTCTGCCGTTGCTGTCAGTTCTTGCATGCTCAATCCGTTTAGTTTAGCTACATTAGCTTCAAAAGTAGCAAAGTACACCCAATGTTATCCATCAACTGTCAAGGCAAATTACTAACATTCTCTACGCCTGTAGTTATGGGCATTATCAATATTACCCCTGATTCTTTTTATACCGGAAACCGGCATGAGCAAATTGATCAGTTATTAGCTAAAGCAGAGCAAATGTGGGAACAAGGCGCCACCATTATTGATATTGGAGGGCAAAGCACAAGGCCTGGAAGTAAGCCTATAACGGCAGATGAAGAATTAAAAAGAGTGATGCCCGCTATTGAAGCGTTGATAAAGACATATCCCGGACA
>JALZIY010000348.1 GCA_030860085.1 Bacteroidota bacterium
CCTTACAATCATAGCAATATTGATAGTGATGAAGTATTATACTATGTTGATGGAGATTTTATGAGCCGAAAAAATGTTACACGCGGCATGATCACTTTGCATCCCGCGGGTATTCCACACGGGCCGCATCCGGGAGCAGTTCAAAAAAGTATTGGTGCAAAAGAAACAAAAGAATTGGCTGTGATGGTTGATACGTTTCATCCTCTCATGCTCACTAAACAAGCACTGGATATAGAGAATGAAGATTATGTTATGAGTTGGGCGGAGTGACCCTCACCCCGGCCCTCTCTAACTTGTTGGAGAGGGAGGAGTGCCCAAAGCACAGACCCTCATAGTTCATCAATCATTATAAAATTAAAAAGCTCTCAACAGAAGATTCGTTGAGAACTTTCACTATGGTCAAATAAGCTGGCCACTTGTGTGTTGCGTTTTCCCTCTCCATCTCGATGGAGAGGGCAGGGTGAGGTTCGGATACTTTCTTTTGCCTATATTTTTATTCTTTGGTAAATTCGGAGATAAATATTTTTATGATAAAACTCACAGACTTAAAAGAAGGCGATATTGTAAAAGTGCTGCATGATGAAGTGGAAAGAGAAGGGACAGTAGTACAAATTGGCCGCGATGATAACAAAGCTTTAATCAATAACGGAATACAGGAATTTTGGTATTCATTGGATCAGATCATACCCGTCCCCTTAACGGAAGACCGGTTAATAAATACACTCGGTTTTGATAAAATGGAAACAGAAACCGGCGTAAAATACATGAAAGGAGCATTCCGGATATTGGTTCACGATCCCGGCAATTTTACCAACCTTGAAATTTGGTATAGGGAAGATCGCCGACATTTTAATCATCCGCTTTACGTTCATGAATTGCAAAACCACCATCTAAGTATGACAAAAGTGTCCTTGGAAAAGGCACCCGCTCATTAATTTGTCTTAATGTTTTGGGAAAATTGCAGACATGACTTAAAAATTAATGCCCCTTTACTTTTTTAAGCACAATACCTATATCTTTGCGCTCCCAAAATAAGTATGTCAAAACAACCCCTTATTAAACAGGATGGAACAATTCTCGAAGCTTTATCAAATGCAATGTTCAGGGTTAAACTGGAGAACGGGCATGAAATAATAGCGACCATATCGGGAAAAATGAGGATGCATTACATACGGATTTTACCGGGCGATAAAGTGGGAGTGGAAATGAGCCCTTACGATTTAACGAGGGGAAGGATCAATTTTCGATATAAATAAGTAAAAGCTGTGAGCTATTAGCCACGAGCCACGAGCTAAAGTCTCGCAGCTCGAAGCTAACGGCTCGCAGCTCAAATCAAATGTTATGAAAGTCAGAGCATCAATAAAAAAAAGAAGTGTCGATTGCAAAATAGTGCGTCGTAAGGGTGTTCTATATGTTATTAACAAAAAAAATCCACGCTTTAAACAAAGGCAAGGATAGTTTATTGGCAATTGAGTATTGTTAATTGTCAATCACAGATTGAAAATTTAAAATAGAAAATAAATTATGGCTCGTATTGCCGGCGTTGACTTACCTAAAAATAAAAGAGGCGAAATAGGTCTTACCTATATTTTCGGCATAGGCCCGGCTACTGCCCGCCGGATACTTGACAAGCACAATATTGATCGCAATAAAAAGGTGCATGAGTGGAATGATGAGGACCTGAATAGTATTCGTGCAACCATCACTGAAGAAATAAAGGTGGAAGGAGCATTACGTTCTGAGGTACAAACAAGCATTAAACGTTTGTTGGATATTGCGTGTTACCGGGGTTTGCGTCATCGTAAAGGGTTGCCGGTAAGAGGTCAACGTACTAAAACTAACAGCCGTACACGTAAAGGAAAACGCAGAACGGTTGCCGGTAAAAAGAAAGCACCGAAGAAATAAGAAATTGCTGCGAGCCATGAGCCGTGAGCTATGAGACTACTTCTCGCAGCTCGAAAGCTGATAGCTCAGAGCTTTTACAAATAAATAAAGATTCTAAGTAAAAATGGCAAAAGCACAAAGTGGCGCAAAAGGACAAGGTGGTGCAAAAGGACAACCAAGCGCTAAAGCAGCAGCAAGAAAAAGAGTGGTTAAAGTAGATGCTTATGGCGATGCACACATCGTTGCAAGCTTTAATAACTTAATTATCAGTTTAACCAATAAGCAGGGGCAGATTATTTCCTGGGCCAGCGCTGGTAAAATGGGTTTCAAAGGCTCTAAAAAAAATACGCCCTATGCAGCACAAATGGCCGCTTCGGATGCAGCTAAGGTAGCATTGGATGCAGGGGTTAAAAGAGTGGATGTATATGTGAAAGGACCTGGCGCCGGTCGCGAAAGTTCAATCAGGGCACTTTCAAATGCCGGCATTGAAATAGTGATGATAAAAGACGTAACTCCATTACCACACAATGGTTGCCGTCCCCCAAAGAAAAGAAGAGTATAAGAAAACAGCTTTGAGCCGGTCAGCTACGAGCTGCGAGACTTCAAAATTTTATATAACTAAGGTCTCGAAGCTCACAGCTCAAAACTCGCAGCTTATTGCAATATATTAGAGGCCAATAGGTTTCATTTATTAAAGGGTGCTTCATTAATTTTTACCGTTTTTACAGATGAACGCACCGGTACAAAAAAGCGGAAATGAAATAAATTATGGCACGTTACATTGGTCCAAAGACCAAAATCTCCCGTAGATTCGGTGAGCCTATTTTAGGCAATGGTAAATGGCTGGATAAGAACAGCAATCCTCCCGGTCAGCACGGCGCAACTAAAAAGCGTAAACAACCGGGTGAGTATGCTTTACAGCTTCGTGAAAAACAAAAAGCCAAGTACACGTATGGTGTATTGGAAAAACAATTCCGCAAAACTTTTGAAGAAGCTTCCCGTAAAAAAGGTGTTACCGGAGAAAATCTAATAAAATTATTAGAGGCCCGGTTAGATAATACTATCTATCGCATGGGTATTGCACCATCTCGCCCTGCTGCCCGGCAGTTGGTGAGCCATAAGCATATTGTAGTAAATGGCGATGTAGTCAATATTCCTTCTTGTCAATTAAACCCTGGTGATATTATTACTTTAAAAGAAAAGAGTAAAGAAAATACGGCCGTTACCAGCCAGATGCGTGGCAAGAACAAGCAGTTTAGCTGGCTGGATTTTAATGATACTGAAATGAAAGGCATTTTCATTACTTATCCTGAAAGAGAAAGCGTACCTGAAAATATTAAAGAGCAATTGATCGTGGAATTATATAGTAAGTAAAGCTATGAGCTAATAGCTGCGAGCTACGAGCAAGTCTCAAGTTCAAAGTTCTTCAAAATTTAAAACAGTAAAAGTCGTAAAGCTAAAAGCTTCGAGTTGCGAGCAAAGTCTCGAAGCTCACCGCTCAAAGCTCGAAACTTTTCTCAAAATCTAAAAATTGTAAATCAATATGGCTATATTAACTTTTCAGAAACCCGATAAGATCGTTCTTCAAAAAGTAACTGACTTTGAAGCGCAGTTCGAGTTCCGTCCGCTGGAGCCAGGTTATGGCGTAACCATCGGCAATTCTTTACGTCGCGTACTGCTTAATTCTTTAGAGGGTTATGCTATCATTGGTGTACGTATAGAAGGTGTGGATCATGAATTTGCTACGCTTAAAGGCATTTCAGAAGATGTGGTGGAAATTATATTGAACTTAAAACAAGTTCGTTTGAAAAAAATAGTTGACCACGATGTGCAAACTGAAAAGCTGACTCTTTCTATTAAAAACAGAACAGAGTTTTCTGCAGGTATGATGGCAGAGGGTACACAATCTTTCCAGATCATGAACCCGCAACAGTTGATCTGTACATTAGATAATTCAGCAAAACTGGATATTGAAATAACCATTGGTAAAGGTCGCGGTTATGTACCTGCTGAAGAGAACAAGCCAAAAGATGCACCGCTTGGTTATATTCCTGTAGATGCTATTTATACACCTATCAAAAATGTAAAATACACAATTGAAAATACCCGTGTGGAGCAGCGTACTGACTATGAAAAGTTGATATTTGAAGTAAATACTGATGGTACAATACATCCGGAAGAAGCGGTAAAGCAAGCCAGCCGTATTTTGATCCAGCACTTAATGATCATTACAGACGAGAACATTACGTTTGATAATAAAGAAGAAAAGAAAGAAGACATTGTTGATGAACAAACATTGCAATTGCGCAAAGTGTTGAAGACGCCTTTGGAAGATCTTGATCTTTCTGTGCGTGCCTTTAACTGTTTAAAAGCAGCCAAAATCAATAGTTTGAGCGAACTGGTTCAATACGAGCAGGAAGACCTGATGAAGTTCAGAAACTTTGGTCAGAAATCACTTTCCGAAATTGAGCAGGTACTGCATGAAAGAGGTTTGCACTTTGGAATGGACCTGGGGAAATTAGGAATTGATAAGGATGATTATTAGGCCCCCTGTCCCCCGGTTGGGGAACTTAGGTCAGGCAAACTTTTCGTTTTTCAATAGTTCTTTTAAATACAGTTGATTTTATGTACTAAGCAACATTGCTACTATTTGGCTGCTGTTGCGTCGCACTCTTGTACTGTTGGTAATTCTTTTGAGCATTATGCAATCAGGTTTATATAAACGACCTTGCAATATGCTCAACAGAATTACTACAGATGAACGGAGCGTCGCCAATATCGCATCATAGTAGTAATGCAGCTGGTAAACAATAAATAAGCTAAGAGTTAAAGAGAAAAGGAGAAAAAAGGGAAAGCTCTCTTTCAACTCTTCTCTCTTTGGAATTTTTAGCATAGGGGTAGGCTGCAATTCCTTGACACGGTGCAGCCGATATTAATCACTAAGCTTAGAGTGTTGAGTATAAAGAAAGTCTTTACTATAAGACTCAACTTTAAACTGCAAACTTTAAACTTCAAACTTTAAAAAAGTCATGCGTCACGGAGATAAAAACAATAATCTTGGCAGAAAAAAAGCACACAGAGATGCACTTTTAAGCAACCTTACCTGCCAGTTAATTCAACACAAAAGAATTGTAACTACTGTTGCAAAAGCAAAAGCACTACGTGTTTATGCCGAACCTCTAATTACAAAAGCAAAAGAAAATACTACGCACCAGCGCCGTATCGTATTTAGCTATTTGCAGGATAAGGCAGCTATTACAGAATTATTTAGCACAGTAAGTGAAAAAGTAGGCGGCCGCCCCGGTGGCTATACCCGTGTAATAAAATTAGGTGCACGTCCTGGTGATGCTGCAGAAATGGCTATGATTGAGTTGGTTGATTTTAATGAAATTTATGGTAAAGGCATTGAAGTCAAAAAAGAAGGTGCTAAAAGAACACGCCGTGCCGGGGGTAGTAGAAAGAAAACAGAAACACCTGTAACAGCCCCCCAGGCTGCAGAACAAAAGCAAAATGAGCTCGTTGTTGAAGATGCGCCACCAGAAGAAAAGCCCGAACAAAAAAGTTAACGATTGCATGCTTAGTACTTAAAGAAGCCGTCTCATAATCAAAGAGGCGGCTTTTTTATTTAAGCCCGTTTTTAATATCCGGAAAAGTAAACAGCTTAAATTGTTATACCCATTGCCATAACCTGTATTATGAAGAAAGGCTACAAACTCCGGGTCTGCTTGTTGAAGAATTTATAGATGGCTGAAGATAATGGGTACTGGTAATTAAAGGAATTAACGCACCCCTCTTCGTTTGCAATTTCTCCGTAGTAATGGGACTGATCCTGGTTCCGCTCCGGACCGGAAAGCCTTTGTCCGATCCCACTTCCCAGGCAGCTTCCAGCATTTCCTGAAAGACAGTTCTCATTTTAAAGCCGCTATCGTATGATCTTTTGTTGTTGTTATTATACAGTTACTGCTACAGGTAAATAGTAAGTTTGGGCAAGCAAATTTCTGGAACATTATCCGTGGCAAGTATAATAGGCCCAAAGCTGAGAAAAGAATTTTTATGTTCCTTGATATCAATTCTTCCACTTCAATTGCTGAACAGTTGGGTAATGAAACTTATCATTCTTTACTGAAAGATTTTTTTTCTGATATCACACTCCCGATACTGGAAAATAAAGGAAATATTTACCAATACGTAGGAGATGAAGTTATTGTAGCATGGAATTATGAAGATGGAAAAGAAGATATACATTGTTTAAAATGTTTCTTTGATATGAAACTTTATATTCATAAAAAGAAAGACAAATATCTCCACCGCTACGGCCTGGTTCCATTGTTTAAAGCGGGATACATTGCGGAACTGTAATCGCCGGTGAAGTTGGGATTATTAAAAGAGATATCACTTATTCTGGGGATGTTCTCAATACCACGTCAACGATTTTAAGTAAATGTGGCGAATTCAAAGAAGAGGTAATCGCTTCTGCAGACCTGTTATCAGAACTATAATTTTTTAAAGGATTATGTTACACGGCCTTTGGGAGCTATAAAACTAAAAGGTAAAGAAAAAGAAGTGCGTTAAATGCCTTAATACCTGTGCCTCAATCAGAGGCCATTGCAAAATAAGCGGTTAAAGATTTTTAAAGATTTTTTCAGCATATCATTTGCTCCTAAAACCTGTAAGTTGTCTTTTCTTTTTACTGATTGTTTCTTTTGAGCAAGCTTATTTGATTATTGGTTTTTTGCTTGTCTTTCCGCAGTTATAACCTAACTAACATTGGTACCCTTCATAATTAAATAAGGATTTTCGTTCATAAAAAATAAAATCTCTTATTTTTGCCACCCAAATGATTGATCGGTAGTTCAGTATTATCTCGTCTAAGGCGAGACGCTCTGTTACGGAGGTTGGGTTGGAACAGTTCTTTATAAATATTATGTAATATAATTGAAAGTTTGGATCGGTAGTTCAGTTGGTTAGAATGCCGCCCTGTCACGGCGGAGGTCGCGGGTTCGAGTCCCGTCCGGTCCGCTTCAATTTAGTTAAGACCCGCTCTGGTAGCGGGTTTTTTTTATGTTGCATTTCACATTTTTTATTGGGATTGAATTAGCCTTTTGTTCTTTGCATTTGCAAAATGAATTTATCAATCATTCTTTCGTTGGCTAGTAAATCCACGACAATAATTGATTAATGGCATAGATGTACTCAATAAATTTTTAAAAAATAAAAAACTGTTATAATATCCTTCTGATTTGGCGGTTTCAAATTTTAGGCGCTATTTAATCACGGCTGCAATCTTTACATTAATAGCAGAACAAGGTCTTTCTTCATAAGACAAGGTCGTTTTAGTGAAGAACAAGGTCGTTCTTTACAAGAAAGGGTCATTCTTTGCAAGAAAACTGGTCCTTAATATAGATGGTTGTATTAAA
>JALZIY010000366.1 GCA_030860085.1 Bacteroidota bacterium
GTTATTTACTTACGGGCAATATCACCGCGATGAAAAATTCAAAACAAAAGCATTGACATGGCTGGATAAAATAAAAGCTGAAATAAATGTCATCACTTCCGGATTTCAAAAATTAAATCTTGTAAGCAACTCAGCATTTGATTCACAATCGTTCATAGAATTAAAAAATGAGTACTGTAATTACAAACGCTGCCTGGAATGTGCCATTGGCACTTCACTTTTAAAAAACTATTAGTTATCGGACTGCCCTGCATTTTTTAAAACTGCCATTAGCAGCCTGTGATGGAGATAGGGCCTTGCATGAAATAAGAAAAGTTAAGATGAGGCATATAGTAAGTAATCTTGTAATCATAGGATTTAATTTTCACCAAAACTATAATAAACAACTTCATCCTGCAATGAAAAACTCATGTTTAACTACTGCGAAAACTTCCTATAGTTATAATGTAAAATCAGGTAGAGAAAACGTTTTTTATACCTGATTGATGAAATGTGAGCCCGGATATCTGATGTCTCACGTTTCACGCCTAAGCCCATGCCCCCCAATCAACCTTCACTTCAATATCAGGATGTAAACTATGTTGCACCGGGCAGGTGTTTCCGGTATGTTTCAAAATACTTTTCGTTTTTTCATCCAGGTTTTGCAAATTTTCGGGCAGGTGAAAAAAGAGGTTAATCCCTCCAATACGTCTTGGATCTGGTTTCATAAGTTTTTCCACTTCCACTTTTACACCATCCAAATCAAAATCCATGGTTCTTGCTTTAATGCCCATCACCGTTATCATACATGTAGCAAGTGAAGTGGCCATTAGATCAGTGGGTGAAAAGCGTTCGCCTCTACCATTATTATCTATTGGGGCATCTGTTTCAAAAAAAGAGGAGGAGCTAAGGTGAGTACAGGTGGTTCTTAACCTGCCGTTATATATTACCGTTGATGTCATTGTTCTTTTTTGCCTAAATTTACGCCTTCAACACATCAAACACTGTGAAAAAACTTATTCTGTTCTATCTATTTATTTCAGCTTCATCATTTCTATTTGCGCAAGATTCCACTGTCAAACGTTCCAGTTCCAGGGACGACCGCCGGGAAGAAAAACGCATGAAAAGAGATGCCATTATTAAGCAGGAGGAAGAAGGTGTATTGGCCTATCGCAAACAAAGCGTCTTTGGCATACAACTGCGCACTAACGGCTACGGCGTTTTTTATGAATTAGGACGCCCTAAATCGCCACGTTTTACTAACCTCTATCTTATTGAATTAACGGAAATTAAACATCCAAAAGAAGATAAAATCACCTCATCAGACGGGATTTTCAGCAACTCGTACACCATAGGCAAGATCAATAATTTTTACCAGGTGAAACTTGGTTTTGGGCAACAATATATTTTTGGGCATAAAGGGAATAAAAACGGAGTAGCTATTATGGGGATTTACCAGGCTGGTTTATCAGTGGGGTTGCTACGACCCTATTACCTGGACATCAATGAAAATGGTACTCAACGGGCAATTAAATATGATTCAAAAGACAGCACCGCTTTTTTATTCGGCAATACTATTGGCAGTAGTGGATTCGGCAAAGGTTGGAATGAATTAAAAATGAAGCCGGGCATTTTTGTTAAAACGGCATTGCGATTTGATTTTGGGCGTTATAATGAAATGGTGCAGGCATTGCAGATCGGTATCAGTGCGGAAGCATATAGTCAAAAAATTCCCCAGCTCGTTTATAACAAACAGAAACAGCTCTTTTTCCAGGGTCACATTGCTTTTGTTTTTGGAAGGAGAAAATAATGAAGGTATTTTGTTTTGCTAACCAGCTACATAACAATTTTAAGCTTTTCTTGCAAGTTTACCCTGAGTTAGCGAAGGGCACTTTTGTACAATATAACAATGAGCAACATCGTAATTGTTCTCTAACAGCTTTATGACGTAACTAAGAAAAGCTGATAGTGATAGCAGATTGAAATATGAGCCATGAACTATTAAGTATGAACTAAACATGATTGAATTACACATTGCACCTGCAGTCCCGCCTGTAAAGCGAACAAAACCTGATTGGCTTCGGGTAAAGCTTCCCATTGGTGAAAGTTATAAGCACGTTCGTAATCTGGTTGATACACATAAACTTCATACTATTTGCGAAAGCGGCAACTGTCCTAATATGGGTGAATGCTGGGGAGCAGGCACGGCTACTTTTATGATACTTGGTAATGTGTGTACAAGAAGCTGTGGCTTTTGTGCAGTTGCCACTGGTCGCCCCGAACCTCTTGACTGGGATGAACCACAAAGAGTAGCAGAAGCTATTTATTTAATGAAAGTAAAACATGCCGTCATTACGTCTGTAGATCGCGATGAAATAAAAGATGGCGGTTCCATTATTTGGAATAATACTATTAAGGCAGTAAAGGCATTGAACGCTGAAACAACGCTTGAAACGCTGATACCGGATTTCAAAGGACAAAAAGAAAATATTCAACGCATTATAGATGCAGCCCCGGAAGTGGTGTCGCACAATATTGAAACAGTAGAAAGATTAACCAAACAAGTACGCATCCAGGCAAAATACTGGCGTAGCATGGAAGTTATTAAAATCTTAAAGGAAGGTGGCATGCGAACAAAAAGCGGGATCATGCTTGGTCTTGGCGAAGAGAAAGAGGAAGTAGTACAAACACTCAATGATTTAAAAGCTGCGGGTTGTGATGTAGTAACTATCGGTCAATACCTGCAACCCACAAAAAAACATTTGCCTGTTCATCGTTTTGTACATCCAGATGAATTTGCAGCATATCGTGAAATTGGATATGAACTGGGACTTGACTATGTTGAAAGTGGTCCCCTGGTTCGCTCATCCTATCATAGCGAAAGACATTTAATTGCGGGCTATGGCAAGGCTGCGTGGGAAAAAGAAAAAGCAGGATTGCTTAACTTTATGACATGAGCATAGTGCAAAAAATAATTCCTCATTACACGTATGATGATTGGTTGCATTGGGAAGGCAAATGGGAATTGATAGAAGGGCATCCAATTGCTATGAGTCCAACGCCAATTCCAACACATCAAAGAGTAGCTGCTGAGTTAAGGACTGAATTTACTCTGGCTTTACGTAAAACAGGATGTAGACATTGCCGGGCATACGATCCACTTGATTTTAAAATTGCTGACGATACTATACTTGTGCCCGATATTTTAATTATTTCTGGCGAAGTAAAAAAGAAATACCTGGATTTTCCACCGGTTTTAGTTGTGGAAATTTTATCGCCTTCAACTGTATTACGTGACAGGCATACTAAATACCAATACTATCAACAGCAAAGCGTTCCCTATTATTTGATTGTTGATGCAGAGCAAAAAAAAATTGAAATCTATGCACTTGTTGAAGGTGAATATCAATTACAGGATAGAGTATCTGAGTACCAGTTTAATTTAAGCAGCGATTGTTCTATTACTCCGCAATTAGATGCTGTTTTTGATTAGTTTTATTGATGCTACGATCTATTTGTCTTCTTTTCTTTTTTACAGTTTCTGTTTGTTGTTTAGCGCAATTAAAATGGCAGAATATAGATTCTTTATACCAGCCACTTCCAAAATCTATTCATGTTTATTATACCGATGAATCTATTGATACATCTAAATTCAGAGCTTTTTATGTAATTGCTGATTTGAAAGACAAGAGGCTCAACTTTACAACTGACACCACTTACAAAAGAAGATTTACTCCTTTACAATTTTATCAAAAAAATGAGCAACCTCTGCTTGTAGTAAATACAACTTTTTTTTCTTTTGAAAGCAATGCTAATCTTAGTGTGGTTATCAAAAATGGTAAATTAGTCAGCTATGATAACCATGTCAGGCCTTTGCGGGGAAAAGACAGTTTGCTTTTTGCCAAATACTTAGCAAGTGCAATTGGTATTTCCCGGAAAAGGAAAGCAGATGTGACCTGGGTTTATAGCGACTCTAACAGAAAGTGGCCGATAGCCTTTGAACAGAACCCAATATTGGGAAAAGATTCAATTGCTTATGTTTCAGAATTTTATTTTGCTCCAGAGCTGCATCATTTTCCTAAAACAGAAAAAAGACGTGGTATAGATGATAAGTGGAAAATGCAGACAGCAGTTGGAGGCGGCCCAGTACTAATACATAATAATATAATTAGGATTACAAATAATGAAGAATTAAAATTTGCAGGAAAGGCCATCAATGATAAACACCCACGGACCGCAATGGGCTACACGGCTGATAATAAACTGATCATTTTAGTGGTGGAAGGAAGAAACCCAAATGCCGGTGGTGCTACACTCACACAGGAAGCACAAATACTAAAAGACCTTGGTTGTGTGGAAGCTTTAAATCTGGATGGGGGCGGAAGCAGTTGTTTATTAATCAACGGAAAAGAAACAATTAAGCCTTCGGATAAAAAACAGAGAGCTGTGCCTGCCGTATTTATTATTCAAACTAAATAAGAAAAAGGTTTGTAGATTCAATTAGCATCAATCTGCAATCTCAAATCATAAAATCTAAAACTGATGTGTTCACTCTCTCAATTCCCACACCAGCGCACTGGCACCCAAAATAGCTGCGTCAGCCTCTTTCAACTCGCTAAAAACTAATTTTACTTTATTTTGAAAAATGGGCAGTAAATTTTTTTCCATGTGAATTTTTGTTGGCCCCATAATCAGGTCGCCGGCTTTAATAACACCACCAAATAAAACGATCGCTTCCGGTGAGGAGAACATAATAAAATTGGCTAATGCCTCGCCTAAAATTTCCCCGGTATAGCGATAGACTTCCACTGCTAATTGGTCTCCCTGAATGGCACAATCATATACTCTTTTAGCATCAATCTCTTCTGGCACATAATTTCGCAACAAACTGCCTTCATCAGATCTTTCTAACATTTCACGGGCGGTTATGGCAATGCCTGTCGCAGAACAATAAGATTCTAAAGAACCATACATGTCGGTGCCCCAATGCTTGCGTCCACCCGGACGAATGGTAGTATGGCCCAACTCTCCGGCAAAACCATCATGGCCATAAATGAGGTGCCCGTTTGCTACTATACCGCTACCTACACCTGTTCCAAGCGTTATCATAATAAAATCTTTCATGCCCCTGGCAGCACCATACATCATTTCTCCTACTGCCGCTGCATTGGCATCATTGGTTAGCAAGGCAGGCAATCCAAATTTTTTTGTAACTAAACTTGTCAACTGAATGATTCCTTTCCAATGAAGATTGGGTGCATATTCAATTGTTCCTTTATAAAAATTTCCATTGGGAGCTCCTATGCCTATTCCCTTAATACTTTTAGTTTTAGAAGCCGATTGAATAATTGGCTGAAGCGTTGTGTACAATGCATCAATAAAAGATTCAATGGTTAGGTAATCATCTGTTTTTAATTCTCCTTTTTCAATAATTTCGCCACGATGATTAACAAGTCCGTATTTTGTATTGGTGCCACCAATATCAATTCCTATAGCAAGCTCGTTAGAAAGGTCCATTATATTTTTTGTTTGATGATTTACTTTTTAGAAACAAGGTCGGGGTCTTCAAATCCTGCCTCCGGCGATGATGCTAAGGTCTCTAAATCCTCTACGCTTTTTTCATAATCAATTCCCTGTTTTCTTAAAATTCCCCGAACGGCAAACGCAAAAAATGCGAGATACGCAAAACAGACTACAGTTATCCAATAAGATTGATGAATGCCAATAACATCTGCCAGCTTTCCTTGAATGGGTGGAATAATACCACCACCTAATATCATCATAATTAAAAATGCAGAGCCCTGTGTTGTGTATTTTCCAAGGCCCGCAATGGATAAAACGAATATACAGGGCCACATAATTGAGCAAAATAAGCCACCGCTTAAAAATGCGTAAATTGATACTAACCCGGTTGTCTGTGTGCCGATAACCATTGCAATTAAACCAAGCAAACCAAATATCATTAGCGTTTTTGCAGGTTTATTTCTGCTAATAAAAAAAGCCACAATCTGAATGACCACGCAAACAACATAATAATACAATGGCTTCATGTCGTACTTAGCAATGGTGTTAACGCCTATGATGATGCCAAAAGCAACCAATGGTACAATTACCTGCAGCAACAATTTTGTATTTTTTGATAAGTTGAATGCAGATATCGCACCTGCCCACCGGCCTATCATTAAACTTCCCCAATACATGGCAACATACGGGGTGGCTTCAGATGCCTGCAGCCCTCCAAAAGCTGGTTGTTTCATTAATTCACTTAGATTGCTGCCAATAGCAACTTCCACTCCTACATAGACAAAAATGGCTAACATGCCTAAAACCAATTGTGGGAATTTCATGGCTCCCCATCCATCTGCATTTTTCTTAGCACTCATATTTGCGGCTAATAATCCAATTACTACTACAGCCAATGCACCTAACAGCCACCGCAT
>JALZIY010000380.1 GCA_030860085.1 Bacteroidota bacterium
CTATCATTGATAAAGTAATGATAGCGCCGATAAGGATAAATTTTTCTAAAATAAGCCACCAGTCAATTTGCATATATTGCTCCCTGCAGGGGAATTTAAGTATTTAGTTATTTATCTGACTATTCAACTTAGTTGCACTTTTGTAAAAATGAAGGGTCTCATCTTTTCCTTACAAGATTTAATATCACCACATCAAATAAAATCATGGCAACGGCTACACCTCCGGAAATGATTAATGATTTTTTGAAACCAAAATCAGTTAAGTAATACATCAGGCAAAAGGCAGCGATGCTCAAAACTATTATAGTCAATATTGTTATGGCTATATTATTCATTTAAATTGTATTCGGATTTGTTGAATCTGTACCTGCCAAATTTTTTCCTTCACCCTGTTTAACATCAGTTATATTAATGCCGGTTGAATGCGGATCACCATGAAATGTTTTGTTTGTTGCCGGACCATCTATTTCACTTAACTCCACGTTATTTACTCCACTTACCGTATGAATATCCATCAGTAATTTTGGTTTTGCCCCATTCATAATCGGTGAAAAAACTTCTGTTGGCTTTACCGTATTTACATAATGTCCTTGCGAAATAACGGAATGCCTGTCAACTTTTGTCGGCCCTTCAATAATCCAATCGCTGGCTTTCTTTTTTTCAAACCGGCATTCATTACAAATCCATTCTTCCACTTCGCCCCATTGATCTTTACGTGCCGTAACTCTTAATACTTCATCACCACGCATCCACAAACGCACCTTGCCTTTACAGTTGGGGCAGTCGCGATGAGCGTCCATTGGTTTGGTAAACCATACACGATTTTTAAATCGGAATGTTCTATCAGTTAGTGCACCAACCGGGCAAACATCAATGACATTGCCAATAAATTCATTATCTAAAGACTCCTGTATATAAGTGGCAATCTGCGAATGGTCGCCTCTGTCTAAAATTCCATGCTCCCTTTTATTTGACACCTGGTCGGCAACATATATACAACGAAAACAAAGAATGCATCGCGTCATGTGAAGTTGAATGTAAGGGCCAATATCAACACGTTCAAATGCTCTGCGTTTGAATTCGTAGCGGGTACTTTCCGTGCCATGCCCGTAACTTAAATCCTGCAGATCGCACTCACCGGCCTGGTCACATACCGGGCAGTCTAATGGATGATTGATGAGTAAAAATTCCACTACTCCTTTTCTCGCTTCCAACACTGCAGGGCTGGTAATACTCTCCACTATCATCCCATCCATCACATTGGTGCGGCAACTGGCTACCAACTTTGGCATTGGTCGCGGATCAGCCGTAGAGCCAGCAGCTACTCTTACCAAACAAGTACGGCATTTTCCACCGCTGTCTTTTAGCTTGCTGTAATAACACATAGCTGGTGGCACCACATCACCACCAATTTTTCGTGCAGCCATCAGAACAGTTGTTCCAGGCTCCACTTCTACGGTAATGTTGTCTATTGTTACCTTAAGAAGTTTTTTTTCTTCAGCCATCTTTGCAATTCTTTGCGCAGAACTCAGCGTTCTTTGCTATACTTTTATAAATTGTTTACAATCCGTTTATACCCATCTTTTAGATATAAAACATTAAAGTTCATTAATAAGCCAAGTTTGATATTAGTTAACTTTTAAATAAGCTAACACTTGTGTTTTTATAAATATCATTTAAAGCTTCTACAGCTTTTATTTTCAATTATCACTTTATTCTCTACTTATAATGTCAGCCCTGTAACCACATTCTAACTTCACTTCTTCAAAAACAACGGGAATAGGGTGTTCTCTTACACTTTTAAATCAGTTTTAAATGATCTATGGAACAAACGACTTTCATAAACTGATTCAAGTGATCCAGGCCCTAAGCTTTTATGAACATGGATTGCTTCTCTTATTATAATATTTGACAGTTCGTTTTCTGTATACATATTTAAATATCGCAAAGTTATACCGTTAAAAATCAAGTCTTTTCCAAACAATTTTTTATATGTTTGTGTTGGAGTAGATAGTAAGCCTGTATTTTCTTCTTTAATGAAGCTTAGGACGCTATCTGCTTCTTTTTTTTTATGCTGCTCTACGTGATATAAATGCCTATGTTGATACTGACTGACCGGTGCTTTTTTGGTTCTGCTATTTTTTTATTTTCCTTTTCCCAGTGTTCTGCTTGTTTTCGTTTGTCTAGTGCCCGGCTTTGATTTTTCTGATCTATTGTTTCATCAAAGTCTTTATCTGCCATAACTCCTCAATCCTCCTTACCTCAGCTTTGTTGCGATTACTTCTCCATTGAAAATTGAATAATTAAAAAAATAGTAAGGAGCCTTTTCGTAACAAAATATCATGCTTAACTTAAGTAGTTTTGTTACTCAATTTTTAGTATGGAACGTAAGCAGGAAATACTTAGTGACGTTGTGATAAAATTTGCAGGAGACAGCGGAGATGGCAT
>JALZIY010000391.1 GCA_030860085.1 Bacteroidota bacterium
TCTTAAGTCTGTCAAGATCGGCTTCAGTCTTTGCAAGTGCCGATGCTACACTTTGCAGTATCTTTTTCTTTTCAGGCTTCAATGTATTAAAATCAACTTCCTCTGCAAAAAAATCCTGTTGTTCAAGGGCCTTTATCCAATCAAGCAATTCGGCAGTTGCGGGCTCCTTGTCTTTTACTAGTGACTTTATTTCCTGGAATTCATTTACAGCTACGCTTATGTTGCTTGTAAGCTTTTCTGAAATTTTATTCAGCCTGCCATTATCTTTTTCGTGGTAAAGTTCTTTCAGGTGGCGCTCAAGGCGGGTGACGACAATATTGATGAGCTCAGCCGGAGTTGGAGAAGGAATATGATAAAACAAACAACGCCGCAAAAAAGCATCAGGGAGATTTTTTTCAAAGTTGCTCGTCATAATAACAACTATTTGCGCATTGGTGGTTGGTCTTGAAATTTTTTTATTCATCAGTTCATTGATGAAAAATTCCAAATTTTCAATCTCATTCAGCAGGTCGTTTGGAAAGTCTCTTGGTGCTTTATCAATCTCATCTATCAGAACCACAGAGCTGATGGGCTGAGATTTTATGCTGTCAAAATCTTCCAGTTTTTGAAGATCCTGTAGTTCTGCACTATTTGCAACGGCATCTTTGCCATACGCCTGCACGATAGCCTTACCAAGAGCATTCAATTTAATAAACGGATGTGCTGTTGATACTTCAGTTGGCTTATCAATTTCATCTATATACTTCTTTTGAAAATGCCGGACTGCATCGTAGTAATAAAAAAGGTCGGTGGCAGTGCTGGTTGTTTTCGTATTAAATACAAAGGGCCTTTCAAGAAAAGGAGCTGCGCGGTCGGCGTTTTTATTTTCGCCATTAGCAAGCATGTCGGCTACTTTATATGCAAGCTGTGTTTTACCTGTACCCGGTGCACCAGTTAACAGTAGGGGCTTTCCCAGCCAAATGGCCATTTGTATAGCTGTTTCTAACGCTTCGTTTTTTAGAATGTAATCTTTTGGATTTTCAGTAGCCCGGGTTTTAATACTTTTCAGGTCGAACATATGTAATGTTGGTTAGGTTGGTTGCTGATTGTATAACTTAATGATGTGCATGAGGCCGGTTTCAACTTCACTGAAATAGAGGTCTTTCTCTACTATATCTTTAACATACAGGCTTACCAGTTCATCACCTCTTGAATCCATTTCTTCAATTTCACTATCGCACAGCCAGTCTTTTATATCTTGCCTATTCAGCTTTTCAAACCGGGATAAGTTATGCTCCCACAGTATGCTACTTACCCGGTTATTAAATTCTTGCTCGGTTATTTCCTGATTATCTACATACTTCAATATTCCGAAAAAGATGATCCTCTTATCCGTTACCAGGTTTTGATTTAATTCCTTATATTTTTTATAGAATGAAACAATGAATTCCTTCAGCTTATCATTCTTCCAGTACGTGCTTTCAATAAACCATGATATAGATAAGTAATCAATCTGTGTCTCTGTCATGTAATCGATCAGACCGTTAATTGTTACATCTTTTGCCAGTTTAAATTTGCGCCACTTCAGCTTGGATAAGATTTCTGCTTTAATGTATAGTTCTACTTTATCAAATTCCTTTACATCGTTTGGTATGGCGGGTTTAATGTTAATGTTAGTCCATTGTAAAGACCTATCCTCAAATTCAAGTTCTTGTCTCTTAATAAAATAATGAGGGAGATCTTTATCGTGACCATTCAGCAAAAAGAATTGCACAGGATCATCGTCGATGGAAGCGCCAAACTCCTGGTTTTGCTTACTTCTGTTACATAAATAGATCTTATCCTGCATCACATCCTTCTTTTGCATGGATGCCTGCAGTCGTTTGCTTACAAAGTTGTCGAGGCTTTCGATGATCTTTTGAGGTATTTCATCCAGCTCATTAAAATAGATGGTTTGTAACTGCGAAGATGCTATCTCTTGTTTCCATTGCTTTAACAGTGGGTCTAATTCTTTTTCGGGGGGAATACTTTTTATAAGAATAAGCCGCTCAATATCTTCACCCTGCGCCTTTCGCTGACAGGCTGTATGGTATTCCCAATAAGTAAAGGATTTACCGGTATCTTTTCCCTCTAGATCCCTAGCAATTGACCCATACCCTTCGCCAATAATGCAAACATAAATGTTGCACTTCTTTACATCTTCAATACACTTATACAATACGTTCCTGTCTTCTGCCCTGTAATCTTCCATGGCAGTGATCTTATACAAATACCTTCTGCCCTGGATCTTATCCAAAAAATTCTGCCGGGTGTTTTTAAACTCCAGATAGGGCGACGATAAATAAACATTCAGCTCAGCCATAGCCGGTTAAGTAAAAATTTCGGATAAAGTGTCATAATCCAAATATAACTTATTCCACATTTGTATGCCAGAGTTACCCCGGCTATCTTAGAATGGAGGTAAATAAAGCCAGATTGTTCTTGGTATTTAATACTGCCGTTGATATTAGCAGCATATACTTTAAGACCAACCTGAAGTTCTAACGTTATTATTCAACGGCTTTAGAACGATCTATCACTGCAATTGAATTGTGAGGAATAAAAGCCTTACCAATGGTGAAGGTGCACCATGTTGAACAGAATTTGCTGAAGTAAGAGTGTGCTCTTCGCTAAACTCAGGATAAACTGCAACAGGCTAAAGATATCTACACCTAAGTATATAAATTTCATGGAAAAAACGATTAACATATTTCTATTCATGGGTGCATACCAAATTGTCGCAGGCTCAAATTCGCAGTAGCCCCCATCCCCTAAAGGGGAGTATCAGCTTTAAAGCATAAATTCCCCTTCAGGGGATAGGGGCAAAAAGCGACAATTTGAAATCCATCCTGCTGTTATAAAAAGGTAAATTCTAATCGACGCTATTCGCTCTATTTATATATTAAACACACCTGTTTATATGCAAATAATAGAAAGATTTTCCACCTTAGTTCAATAAGTTTGCATTCATGCCGAAATACGTGATGTTCCTTTATAGATTCAGAATACTTATCATTTTCGTTTGTTGTAGCAGTGCAATGCATGCACAGACACAGCAAGGCTTACAACATTCCTCTGTTGGGCTACAGGTTTATTATGGTTCATTTATTTCTTCGGCAACAAAAGCGGCTTATATGAAAGATTCGTATAGCTATTTTGGAGAGATTAGTTATATAAAAGGAGCAACGGCTTATTTACCACAAAGTGGAATAGCTGTTTTGTATGGGAACAGCGGCAGCAAACAATATGTTGGAAACATAGCTGCTGCTTATGCTTTTTGTAATTTCAATTTGTACAGAACACAAAAATTTTCAAGCAGTTTGCGCACCGGTGCAGGCGTGGGTATCATTGAAAAGCCGTACAATGTGGAAACCAATCATAAAAATATGCTGCTCGGCAGCAAATTGAATTTGTTTATCCATTTATTATGGAAGAATGAATTTGCTGTTGCGCATGATGCTTTTATAAATGCCGGAATATCGCTTTCGCACTTATCAAATGGCACTACAAAATTGCCCAACTTAGGCCTTAATGTTCCTGCTTTATCATTCGGTCTCCGATACGCATTTAATCATCTGAAAACAGAAGTAATTGAACAACCGCCAATGTTCAATAAAGAGATCAAATGGCAGCTTTTAGCATCAGCAGGTATAAAACAGTCACCATGGATAAACAGCAACCGGCGTGTAGTTAATGTAGTTAGTGTGGAGGCAGCAAAGCAACTCTCCTATAATAAAAAAGCGGCGTTAGGCTTAGGCCTGTATCATGATCCTACCTTTTTACTGGAAGATGTGGACCCAACCCGCGAAAGGATGACGCCGAAGAAGGATTTGAATGCAGCTCTTTTTGGTTCTTACGAGCCCATTATAGGAAGAATGTCTATTCCTCTTCAATTTGGTGTATACATTATAGGTAAAAATCATTTACACAGGTTTTTTCAAAATGTCGGGGCCCGGTACATGCTCAGCAGGCGCTGGGCAGCTTGTTTGTATTTAAAGACACATTGGGGGAAAGCAGATTACATTCATGCCGGACTGGGCTATACATTTTAATAAAGTAAAATTTGAAAAATTATTTTCTATTTACGTTCCTCCTGTTTTTTCTTTTCGGTTGTGAAAAGAATACGTGTTTTGAAAACAGCGGCAAAGTGATTACATCCCCGCGGATCATTGCCCCGCCACGAGAGATACGCATCTATGACAACATAAACGTGATCCTTACACAAGATTCCATAGATAAAATGTCAATAGAAGCCGGGGAGAATTTGCAAGCCTTCATAACGACGGAAACGAATAGCGAAGCCTTAATTATCAGAAATACAGCTGCCTGCAAATGGCTGAAAAGCCCTTCCGAAAAAATCAACGTTTATTTATCGGTTACACGCTTGAACAAAATAGTTTCTGAAGGCTCCGGAAATGTCACATCATCTAATATGTTACAGGCAGATCATATTATAATTGATTCAGACGCCGGGGCAGGTATTGTGTCGCTTTCTTTGAATGCGCAACATACCAGGGTGGTCTTTCCAAGAGAAGGTGCAGATATCATTTTAAAAGGAAAAAGCGAAACCTGTTATACTTATTGCACCTCGAGGGCAACCATCAACTTTAAAAACTTTGTCGTTAAAAAAATGGAAATTGATTATGGCAGTGTACGCAACGGCTTCATTAATGTTACTGAATCCCTGACTGGAAGGATTTATCACACCGGAAATGTTTTATACTCAGGTAATCCGGCAAGTATTAAAATGGAAATTTTATCTACGGGTAAGCTTCTGCGACAAAACTAGTACCTATCTTAAAAGGTAGGGCTGTCAGGTCTTAGTTTAAATATTACCTCTTTGATAAGCGGTGCACCCGCCTTTCTGATCCTTTCGTCCAAACTCTTGTTGTGCTATCGTAATTTAGTAAGCACATTATATGAAAGAAAAGGAATTTAGAAAACTTGAAATTGATCTGCCAACACAACCGGTAAGGAATCAACGTCCCTGGTTGGTTGCAGGCTGGCTTTTTGTAATTACAATACTCCTCATTGCTGCTGCCGCTTACTTTATGATGTAATAAAATGAGTATTTGTAACGGTATTAATTTTTAGAGTCACCGCTGAAAGCCTGTCAGCCTGAGCCTGGCGAAGGCTAAAAATTCATGGTACCATTGTTAAAATAGGCTTCGGCAACTTTTCGTCAAGCTCAAAGTGACAAGATGTTTCTGTAAAGATAAATTTGTGCAACCAGGTAGTTGCGCATATATTTGCAACCAAACAGTTGCTAATAGAAATTTTTAAAATGACGAGAGACGTATTCCAGGCCATTGCTGACCCCACCCGCAGGGCCATTCTAAGTTTAATAGCCCTTCAGGCAATGACACCCACCGCCCTTGCCGAACATTTTGATAGCAGCAGGCAGGCAGTATCAAAGCATATTAAAATCCTTACTGAATGCCAATTGATAAAACAGGAACAATCCGGCAAAGAAATATATTATTCCTTTAATTCTAAAAAATTAAAGGAAGTTGATAAATGGCTCCAGCCTTTCCGGGCCATGTGGGAAGATCGTTTTAGCCAGTTAGATACTGTATTAAAAAACCAAAAAAATAAAAGATTATGATCGCAAACTACCAGACAAAAGTCACTAAAGATGCAGAAAAAAGAGTATTGTAGTTGTAAGGGAATTTGATGCCCCGATTGAAGCAGTTTGGAAAGCCTGGACAGATAAGGAATTATTAGACCAGTGGTGGGCACCCAAACCATGGAAGGCAAAAACAAAAAGCATGGATTTCCGTGAAGGTGGCCGGTGGCTTTATTCCATAGTCGGACCAGAAGGAGAAGAGTCATGGTGCCGTGTAGACTTTAAGACCATTATTGAAAAGGTAAGTTATAGTGGTTACGATGCTTTTTGCGACGAGAACGGAAACATAACCCCTGATCCCCCCGGTATGCACTGGTTCTGTAAATTTAGCTCAATGGGTACAGGAACAAAGGTGGATGTGGAGATAACATTTGCCACTGAAGCTGACATGGAAAAAATAATAGAAATGGGCTTTGAGGAAGGCTTTACCGCTGCTCATGGTAACCTCGATGAGTTATTAGCAAAATAATTCCATCTTCAATTGATTTTTTTGGGATTTAATTGTCTTTGCAATGCGGGTGAAAGCCGGAAAAATTTTAAGTTGTAATAACGGAACAAAAATTATTAAAGCCAACTTTTCATCATAGATATACAGGGATTAAAGATGAAGTTGAGTTAACTTCATAGTAAGGGTCATTTCATTTTTTATGCCGGCAGCATTTCTGATTGTTCATAAAAAAAGATTCCTTCGAAACAGGTTTTCATATTGTAAACAGCTGAACATATGACTACGACCATTTCCCGCAGGGAAGTTATAAAAACAATTTCCATTGCCGGTGCCGCTGCGCTTGTTTCACCGGAAAGTTTATTTTCGTCCTGCATGACCAAAAAAAACAAACTTGGCGTAGCACTGGTAGGATTAGGCTACTACAGTACTGACCTGCTGGCACCCGCCCTGCAACAAACGAAACATTGTTACCTCGCCGGGGTTGTTACCGGCACACCTTCCAAGGCCGAAGCCTGGAAGAAGCAATACAACATTCCGGACAAGAATATATATAACTACAACAACTTCGACCAGGTTGCAAATAATCCGGATATTGATATAATCTACGTAGTGCTTCCACCTTCCATGCACCGCGAGTACGTAATCAGGGCTGCTGATGCGGGCAAGCATGTGTGGTGCGAAAAACCAATGGCACTGACAGAGCAGGAGTGCCTGGAAATGATCACTGCCTGCAGCAAAAACAAAAAAACATTGGCTATAGGTTACCGGCTGCAGCATGAACCCAATACGCAGGAATACCGCCGCATCGTACAACAAAAATTGCTTGGCAACGTGCAGCGGTTAAGCTGCGCAGCGGGGTATCGCGACAACCGCACCAACCACTGGAAACAAGCAAAAGAGATGGGTGGCGGCGCACTGTACGATATGGGTGTTTATCCCATACAGGGAGTTCGGATGGGTACAGGCATGGAGCCGGTAGCTGTATTATCAGCACAAACATCTACTACACGGCCCGAAATTTATAAAAACGGGCTTGATGAAACTGCAATTGCTACACTCGGGTTCCCCGGTGGCATTATGGCCGATATTAAAACCAGCTTTGGTGAAAATATCAACTACCTGCATATAGGTTGTGAAAAAGGCGACATCAAAATGGATCCTTATTCTGCTTATGCCGGGGTAAAAGGTTCGAGTCCGCTCGGTGAGATCAATCATACATACAGTGTGCCATGGCAACAGGCAAAACAGATGGATGATGATGCATTAAGCATAATAAATGGAAAGCCTGTGCTGGTACCGGGTGAAGAA
>JALZIY010000399.1 GCA_030860085.1 Bacteroidota bacterium
TAGTACATCACCCCATAATCTTCAAGGGCTTAAAAAAAATAAACGGCAAAACTTATGTTGAGAAGGTGCTTATTGAAGCCATAAAAAAAGATATAGCTATTTACGCAGCCCATACCAATTTAGACAATGTGGTTCTGGGTGTCAATGGAAAGATTGCAGAAAAATTAGGATTGCAACAAATAAAAATACTGGCGCCAAAGCAAAAAATCTTGCGCAGGCTCATAACTTTTGCTCCCAATGATAAGGCGGAGGATATACGAAAAGCTTTATTTAGCGCCGGAGCCGGTCATATTGGCAAGTATGCGGAATGCAGTTTCAACAGTTTGGGCACAGGAACATTTAAAGCAGAAGATGGTGCGGACCCATCTGTTGGTGAAATTGGTAAACAACACCTGGAACAGGAAACCAAAATCGAAATTGTTTATCCTTTTTATTTAGAAATCCAGGTGATAAAAGCATTGATAGATAACCATCCTTACGAAGAAGTGGCTTACGATATTTTTACTATGGAAAATATACACTATGGAATTGGCACCGGTATTATTGGAGATTTAAGTGAGCCCGTAGAAGGAAAAGATTTTTTGAATCGCCTGAAGCAAGTTTTTAACACCGGTGTAATCAGGCATACGGCATTATTAAAGAAACCTGTAAAAAAAGTGGCAGTTTGCGGGGGAGCAGGGGCTTTTTTAATTAGTAAAGCTTTGCACCAGGTGGCCGATTTTTATGTTACAGCCGATCTTAAATACCATGAGTTTTTCGATGCAGAAGGGAAAATGGTGGTGGCAGATATAGGTCATTATGAGAGTGAACAGTTTACAGTTGATTTACTGGTTGAGATTTTGCTAAAAAAATTCCCTACATTTGCCGTCCTTAAAACACGACTATTAACCAATCCTGTACGGTATTTTGCATGAAGTAAGTCCACGGTCAATGGACGGACGGTTTACTTAGATATAGTCAACTGCCGTCTGCTAACTAACTACTGTGGGCGGCAATGGAACCGTCAACAAACTAAATCTAAAATATATAATGGCAAACGTAAAAGAATATTCAGTAGAAGAAAAACTTAGCTCACTGGTTAACCTTCAAAAGGTAGATTCTAAGTTGGATGAAATCGGCATTTTAAAGGGGGAGCTTCCAATGGAAGTAGCTGACCTGGAAGATGAAATTCAGGGCCTGCATGCCCGCAAATTGCGTATAGAAGAAGAAATCAATGGCATTACAGAATTCATTGTGCAAAAAAAGGAAGGAATAAAAGAGGCGGAGGCGATGGTAAAAAAGTATGAAAAGGACAGTGAGAATGTAAAAAACAACCGTGAGTTTGAGGCCGTTAACAAAGAAATAGAAATGCAGCAGTTAGAAGTAAAGCTGTGTGAAAAGCATATAAAAGATGCGAATGAAGAAGTGGCTGAAAAAGCGGTAGGTCTGGAAAAAGCAAACAAAGCTATTGCCACCAAAGAAAGTGTGCTGAATAATAAAAAAGAAGAACTGGAAAAAATTATCACTGCAACGGAAAAAGAAGAAAAACAATTTAATAAGTCGGCGCAAGAAGCCCGCAGTCATGTAGATGACCGCCTGCTTGCTAGTTATTTAAAAATTCGCAAAAATTACCGCAACGGTTTAGCCGTAGTGCCTGTAGAGCGTGATGCCTGCGGTGGTTGTTTTTATTCCATTCCACCACAAAAGCAAAGTGAGATAAAGCAGCGTAAAAAAGTAATGGTGTGTGAAAACTGCGGACGCATTTTAGTTGATGCTGAATTGGTGGATTCAATTGATATAAAAAAATAAGAGCAAAATTTTGATTTTAGTAACCGCTGCTTCTTCAGCGGTTTTTTTTGTCCTAACCATTATTTTTTTTATAATGATGAATGTAAACTCGTAAACTCGTAAACTTGTAAACTGAGAACTCCTAATTATGCTTAGCCGGTTAACCATAAAAAATTATGCAATTATTGATCACCTGGAAATTGATTTTTCACAATATTTAAATGCTATTACCGGCGAAACAGGTGCAGGTAAATCAATTATTGTTGGCGCCCTGGGCTTGATATTGGGGCAGAGAGCTGAAAGCAGTATTTTATTAAACCGCGAAAAAAAATGTATTGTAGAAGGTACGTTTAAAAGCGAAAAAGATGATAAAGCTGTCAATTCTTTTTTGATAGAAAATGAATTGGACATACAGGATGAATTAGCCGTGCGAAGAGAAATTTCACCCAATGGAAAATCCAGGGCATTTGTAAATGATACGCCGGTCAATCTTTCGCAGCTTGCACAATTGAGTGGTTTATTAGTTGACCTGCATCAACAGTTTGATACATTGGAATTAGGTCAAACTGATTTCCAGCGGGAAGTATTAGATGCATTAGGCGGTAATTTCCCTGCACTAAAAATATATAGACAAACATTTGAAAAAACGCAGGAAGCACAAAAAAGATTTGAATCATTAAAAGAACAAAAGACCGGATTTTTGAAAGAGTTTGACTATCATCAATTTCAATATAATGAATTGGAAGAAGCCGCGTTTAAAGAAAATGAATTAGAAGAAACCGAGCAGCAATTAAAAATGCAAACCAATGCGGAAGAAATCAAACTGGCTTTGACTAAAACTTATTTTGAATTGGAAGAAAGCGATAATCCTGTTACCCGCCAGCTAAAATCATTAATAAATAATTTACAATCTTATACTGAATTTCATGCAACCATTCCGGAGCTGATACAACGGCTCCAATCTGCAAATATTGAATTACAGGATATAGCAGGGGAGGCCGACCGTCTTAATAATCATGTTGTCTTTGATGCCATTACAATTGAAAGATTAAACGAACGATTGTCATTAGGGTATAAGCTGCTGAAAAAACATGGCGTAAAAACAACCGTTGAATTACTTCAGATCAAAGAAAACTTAAGTGAAAGACTACAGGCAGTTTTAAATATAGATGAAGCCATCGAAACAACGCAAAAAGAATATGTTGAAATGATAGCAAGGGCAGAAGAAATGGCCGAAAAAATTTCTATCACCCGCAAAGCCCAGGTGAAACCATTAGAGCAAAAGGTAAACAAAATGCTGGCCCAGGTGGGCATGCCGAACGCAAGGCTAAAAATTGATATTCAAAAAGCAAACCTGAACGCAACAGGTATTGATTTTATTTCATTTCTTTTTGATGGAAACAAAAGCGGGCAATTTCAGCCTTTGCGTAAAGTGGCAAGCGGTGGTGAGTTAAGCAGGCTTATGCTTTGCATAAAATCATTAGTGGCCACATCCATGAATTTACCTACGCTGATCTTCGATGAAATTGATACAGGCATTTCTGGCGAAGCGGCCAAACAGGTTGGGGTAATTATGAAAGAACTATCTGCTGCAAGGCAAGTCGTTTGTATTACACACCAGCCACAGATTGCCGGAAAAGCCGATGCGCATTTCTTTGTATTTAAAGAAATTAAAAATAATGTAGTGGTTACAGGTGTAAAGCGTTTATCAACCGATGATCGTATTGTTGCTATTGCCCAAATGCTAAGCGGCGAAAAGCCAACGGCCGCTGCACTGGAAAATGCAAGAGAGATGGTGATGAATTAATTTGAAAATTTGAAAATGGAAACCATTTTTAAACTATTAATTTTTTTAGTTTTTTTTATTTCAATTTTAATAGCAGGTTATAAAGGGTATTTTATCATCAACAATAAAATTACCGGAAGTAAAAATGGATGGGAATTAATTGGGTTTTCGCTTCTCTTATTATTTTTTTATACTCTTTTATTTTTCGGTGGATTATTAGCATTCATAAAAGCATATGACTTCTTAATGGATAATCAATAAATCTTTATTGTTACTTTTACCCGCTCACTACATTAAATAAAAGCTCATGTCCAACAATTTATTGCAGGGAAAAAAGGGAATTATTTTCGGTGCGCTCGATGAAAAATCAATTGCATGGAAAACAGCATTAAAATGTCATGCGCAAGGTGCACAATTGGTATTAAGCAATGCACCTGTTGCTCTACGGATGGGTGAGATCAATAAATTAGCAGAAGAGGTTAAGGCGCCGGTTATTGGCGCTGATGTTACAAACATGGATGATCTGAAAAAATTGTTTGAAGAATCACAAGCCCATTTTGGTGGCAAAATAGATTTTGTTTTGCATTCCATTGGTATGAGTTTAAATGTGCGCAAGGGCAAGCATTATACAGAAATGAATTACGAATGGAATCAAAAATCTATGGACATTTCTGCTTTGAGTTTGCATCGCGTATTGAGGACGGCCTGGGACCAGGATGCGCTTAATGAGTGGGGCAGTGTAGTGGCGCTTACCTACATTGCTGCACAGCGTGTATTCCCGGATTATAATGAAATGGCAGATGCAAAGGCCTTACTCGAAAGTATTACACGCAGTTTTGGTTATCATTATGGTGTAAAGAAAAAAGTGAGAGTGAACACTATTTCTCAATCCCCTACACGAACAACGGCGGGCAGCGGCGTTAAAGGCTTTGACGGATTTATAAATTATGCAGAAAAGATGAGCCCGCTGGGTAATGCAACGGCAGAGGATTGCGCCAACTATTGCAGTTTTATGTTTAGTGATCTTTCAAGATATATTACAATGCAAAACCTTTTTCATGATGGTGGTTTTAGCTTTACAGGCGTAACTGCTGGTGTAATTGGGCAAATGGAAAAGTAGCTGCAAAATATTGCCGGACACGGTGCAACATAACTAATATTAATGACGTTCTGCTAATGCGCCGTCAATCATTTTCTCCAGCGTTTGCAGGCGATTGCTGACATTATCTAAATTAACCTGGTTGCTGATAGCTCCATTTTGTTCTGTTGCAAACCACACCAGCACCATTGCAATGTAATCCTGCATATCTTTTCCAGCAAAAGCAATTTTAAATTCAACTAATTTATCGTTGATCGTCTTTGCTGTTTTTCGAACCACTTCCTCATCTTTTGGAGATATTCGTACCCGGTAAGTGCGGTCTGCAATTAATAAGTTTAGCGGTATCAATTCTTCACTCATAGTATTTAAGTTTTAAGGTGAGAGCTGTGAGGTACGAGCTGTGAGCCACGAGCTACGAGAGAAAAGTCATTGGCTTAAAAAAGAAATGCACTTGTCAACTTCCTTAATATATTGATTGATTTTTTTTTCAAAATTTTTTTTGTCCTTATCACTCATTTCGCCGGAAGCTAATTTTAAGATGGAAGATTGTTGTTGCAGTTCTTCAATACTTTGCTTTGCTGCTGACTCCTTTTGCTTCGTCTGTTCCAGATTAGATTTTAATCGTTCGTTTTCTTTTTGTAACCGGTAAAGCGCTTTCAACAGAAGCTGAAGCTTATCATTAATAGCAGTGAATTGCTGATCTACAGACATTTTATTTTCGTATTTCGGCTCCCAGTTCTTTTTCTAATGTAGTCATTATTTTATTCATCCAGCCTTCAATTTCTTTATCAGTTAATGTTCTTTCCTTATCGATAAACGTAAAGTTAACTGCCATTGATTTTTTATCATTTCCCAGCTTTTCACTTTCAAAAACATCAAACAATCTCACATCCTGCAAAATGTTTAGCCTCAGCATATCAATGTTATTTTTAATTTCTTCATATCGCAAAGATTTGTTTACAACCATTGAAATGTCTCTTTCTATAGCAGGAAATTTTGGTATTTCGCTAAACTTTATTTTTTTATTTAGTGTATGTTTTAAAATAATGTCCCAGTTAAAATCAGCAAAAAAAACAGGCTGTTTAATATCAAATTGTAACGCCATTTTAGGCGCTACTTTTCCTATCTTAAGTATACTATCATTCCCGGCGCTGCCCGTCAGCATGCTCTCAAAATAATTGCCGGTAGTAGTGGCTCCTTCAAATGAAACCTGGATGCCTAAGGTTTTAGAAACTGCTTCAGCTACACCTTTTAAAAGATAAATATCTGCCGGTTCGCTTTTTATTTTCCAATGCTGCTCAGTGGTATTACCGGTTAGGTACAGGCAAAGATGATTTGTTTCTATATAGTTTTCTGCGACTTCCTTTCTATATGTTTTTCCAAATTCAAATAATTGTAAACCATTATTTTTCCGGTTGATGTTGAAAGCAATTACTTCCAACGCAGTAGGCAACATTACGGGACGCATTACATCCAGTTCACTGCTTAAGTTATTTAATAATCTAACTGCATTTTCTAATTGATCTACAGTAAAATATTTTGAATTTGTTATAGAATTGGTCAGAATTTCCGCAAATCCGCAACCTATCAGCAGGTTTGCTATCTTCTCTTTTATCGTTTCTTCCTTGTAGTTTTCTTCCACCGATGGAGTAATGGTGATGGCGGTGGGAATTTCAATATTATCTAATCCATCTATCCGTAAAATTTCTTCAACTACATCTGCAGGTAAACTTATATCCGGCTTATGGTAAGGTGCTTCCAACACCAGGGCATTAGTACTTTCTTTCTTTACCGTAAAGCCTAAATGTTGAAGTATTTGTTTAATGGATTCTGGCTCATAATTTTTTCCACTAAGCTTACGTAAATACTGATATTTTAACTCAACTTCTTTTTTTGGTTGGGGGTTAGGATATACATCTATGATATTTGAAGCAATTTCTCCACCGGTAATTTCTTTAATGAGTAAGGCTGCGTGTTTTAGCACCTTTACGGTTGCTGAAATATCAATCTCTTTTTCAAAACGGGCGGCGGCATCTGTACGCAACCCATGACGAAACGATGTTTTACGAATAGTGGCCGGATCAAAAAAAGCGCTTTCTAAAAATATATTTTTTGTGGTAGTTGAAACGCCGCTTTTTATACCACCAAAAACACCAGCTATACACATACCTGCTTCTTCGTTGCAGATCATCAGGTCTTCATTGCTCAGTTTTCTTTCTTTATCGTCGAGCGTTTTAAAATGTGAGCCTTCGTCAGCATTTTTTATAATTATCTTTTTACCTTTTATCGCATTGTAATCAAATCCATGCAATGGCTGACCTGTTTCGTGTTGAATGTAATTAGTAATGTCAACAATATTATTTACAGGGCGCAGCCCGATAGATTTTAATCTTTGCTGCAGCCATGTAGGAGATTCCTTTATTGTAACATTTGCAATTGATACACCCGAATA
Organism: Bacteroidota bacterium; assembly: GCA_030860085.1. Classification (GTDB taxonomy): domain Bacteria; phylum Bacteroidota; class Bacteroidia; order Chitinophagales; family Chitinophagaceae; genus Flavisolibacter. The sequence continues at coordinate 7,105 of JALZIY010000399.1, forward strand.
ACGCTTGCAGGCTTCTGTATTATCAATTTGCACATCAATGGGTAGTGAATTATTATCTACATTAAATGCTTGCGCTCGAATATTGGGTTTATAATCTTTTTGCTCATGATGACTTAAATAAGCACAAACATCCCTTGCAACACCCCAATGGCTCATAGCGTCCATCCGGTTAGGGGTTAAGCCAATTTCATATATAAAGTCGGTATAGGTTTTAAAATAGTCAGCTGCCTTTGTACCTGGCACTGCATCGCCTGGCAATACCATAATACCGTCATGTGAGTCACCCAAGCCCATTTCGTCTTCGGCACAGATCATCCCCTGGCTTTCGATTCCTCGTATTTTTACTGTTTTTATCGTCATGGGATCGTCATTTATGGGATAAATAGTACTGTTAACAGGCGCTACTACTACTTTCTGGCCTGCTAAAACATTTGGTGCTCCGCACACGATTTGCAGTGGTTCTGCCATTCCAATATTTACTTTCGTTAAGGTGAGTTTGTCTGCATTTGGGTGTTTTTCTGCTTCCAGTACTTCTCCAATTACTAATCCTTTCAAACCACCTTTTACTTCTTCAAATATTTCCATTTTCTCCACTTCCAATCCTATTGAAGTAAGAATGGTTGATAAACGTTCGGAATCCAATTTCAGGGGTAAATAATCGCTAAGCCAGTTATACGAGATGATCATTCTTAAAAAATTTCAATCCGGGCAAAGGTAATTGATTGACAAAAGCAGGGTTTTTAATTGTTATTGTAAGAGGGAAAGTCAAAGCAGACATGGATCAGCGTGTTATTGCTCATTCTATACGTATAAATACGATACGTAAAACCGCATGGTGTAAGCTTTTAGGAGAAGAAGAGTTTTGTTGGATTTTGGAAAAACGTTACTGCATAAGAATTGTACCAGAAAATAACTTCTGTTTAAAAAGTATAAATAGCTGCAAAGCCCAATCTGTTAGTTAGATGACCCAGCCAAAAAATGGGTTAACTATTTTTTTAAACGATAATTGTTTATAACTCTAAAAAAAGCTGGAAGATGTCAAATTTTCTGTGAATAAAATCTAAATTGCGTGGAGTAAAAAGTGATAAAACTGTGGATTATTATTGTTTTTGTCTCTCAATAATTTCTGCATTTATTCGCCACCTGACTTAGGGGGATAATATCAGGTTAACAGTTTCATCATAAAAATTTAACATAGACCTGTTTTTGTTTCCGGGATCATTGATCAAAAAACAATTTGCTTAAAAATCACATTCCCACAACTTAAAATGGATTTAACCAATCTCAACCGCGATAGAAAAATTAGGCGAAAAGCTCCTCTTGACATAAGCACAATGGTATATGGCAAAGTACCTCCACAGGCTAAGGA
>JALZIY010000431.1 GCA_030860085.1 Bacteroidota bacterium
GCTTAACGCATTGTAGAAAAACATTTTTTTGTTCGCCATGAAAATTCTAATTTAATATTTCCTCCTTCCCTTATGCGAACTGGCTTGTACCCACAAAATATTTTACAATCACCAAAACTAAAAGTTATGAAAAAAATCCTTCTTTTTGCAGCCTCTTGTTTTCTGCTTTCTTGCAACGATGCAGCAGATAATACCACAGCTACCAATGACAGTTCCGGAAACGCAATGACTAACAAAGAATCAAAAAACAATCCTGTTGATTTTGCCGATATGAAATATGCTGATATTTCAAGAACGGCTTTAGAAAAATTTTCCAGGGGCGATGTGGATGGATGGTTGACTGATTTTGCTGAAAACGCCGTTTATATAAGACCAAACGGTGACAGTGTAGTAGGTAAAGCTGCTATTACAAATTTCTGGAAAGAAAGATGGAAAGTCATTGACTCCATTAGTTTTTCAAACCAGATATATTTACCGGTAGATGTACATCAAACACAGGCTAACGAAGCTGCCGGTATTTGGTCACTTACCTGGTATGTAATTAATGCTAAATATAAAAATGGTGTGAAAGCTAACATACCGGCCCACCAGGTTTCGCATTTCGATGCAAACGGAAAAATTGATCGTTTTGTTCATTACTTTGATACGGCACCGATACAAAGCACAATGGCAAAACAATAGAATCAATTTTTGAAAATGCTAAAGCTGTCTCTCAAAGGCAGCTTTTTAGTTTATTATCAGATGCACTTTTCTGCCAGTTGAATTTTTGAAATAAAATAACTATTTTGTTCTGACCGATACCTGAATCAATTTGAATCCTATGGAAATCCTTCAGCAAAAACAATGGCGCTTGCATGAAAAACTAAATTCATTAGAGCTGCCATTTAAATCACAAAACCCTGGTCGTCAATTATTATCTTTTCTTTATAAAATTCAATCCATCGGCTTCACCCAGCAAATGGATGATTATGAAAAAAGAAAGCTGGGCATTTTTAACCAGCTTAATTTTCTTCAATTACTTTCCGGCATAATTGTTCCGGTAATAGGTTTATTTCCAAATGATAAAATTCCCGCTTCAGCATGTGTTGCAGCCCTGTTGCCAGCCTTGCTTACAATTATAGTTTTATGTTTCAATTATTATAAAAAATATGAATCTGCACTGATCGCCTATTTCATCGTGCATCCTTTTCTTACCTGTGTAATTTATCTCAATGGAGTAAATCTTGGGGTTGATCTTAATTTTATTCTATACGGTGTACTATCAGTTTTCTTTTTAAAAGATATTGCCCTGATGCTCTTTACTATTGCTTTTTCTATGATCTCTTATTTTGTTTTATCAGTCATCTGGAAGCAATATCAATATGGATTAGCCACGGCAAACATGTCCGTTTTTTTATTTAACCAGGCCTTAGCCATTGCCTTTATTTTCTATGGACTTTTTTTGATCAAAAAAGAAAATAACGGCTACCAGCATAATATTTTAAATAAGAATGAAGTATTGGGTGAAAGAAATAAAAAAATCCAAAGACAAAAAAAGGAAATAGCAGAGAAAGCAAAGCTGCTTAAAATTCAGACGGAAGAACTAACAGAACTTAATTCATTAAAAAATAAGTTATTCTCTGTCATTTCTCACGACCTTAAATCACCTATGTATGCTTTGCGAAAAGTATTTCAAAATGTGCAACAGCATGATTTATCCGCAAAAGAAATTAGAGAGTTGATACCGCATGTCAATAATGACCTTGATTATACAATCAGCCTGATGGAAAATTTATTACAATGGTCAAAAAGCCAAATGGAAGCTCATGTAATTGGAAGCAGCAAAGTGAACATTTCCCTATTGATAACTGAAGTTTTACAACTGCTGCAATTACAGGCAGAGGCTAAACAAATTTATATTAAAACAAAAAACAACGTACCTGTTTATGTTTTGGCCGATAAAGAAATGATCAGCCTGGTGCTACGGAATTTAATAGCGAACGCAATAAAATTTTCGCCTCAACAAGGAATTATTTCAATCGGTATAAACAAACAACATTCTTTTGTAGAAGTGTATGTACAAGATAATGGTATAGGCATCAGCACAGAAGCATTAAAAAAGATCAATGAAAATAATTATTACACAACAAAAGGAACTGCTTCCGAATCAGGCACAGGTTTGGGTTTAATGCTTTGCAAAGAATTTCTTGTAAAGAATGGCGGACAGATGTTTATAGAAAGTAAAGAAGGCAAAGGAACTACCGTGTCTTTCACCCTACCTTGTACGCAATAATAAATAACCTCACCCCACCCCTCTCCAAAGGAGAGGGGCTTTCAGAATAATTTATTAAGCTTTGTTTATGAGTACGAAAACAATAGTTTTTTAATAAGATCGTTCCGATAAAGTCAGCTTATGAGTCTTTAAACGAACATTATGAACAAGGTTTATCTACTCCTCAGAAATAATAAGCAAAGCGGGCCACATAGCCTGGGTGAACTGATAGCGTTGGCACCGAAACCTTTTGACCTCATTTGGGTAGAAGGCAGAAGCATCGGATGGTCTTATCCTACAGAGATTGAAGGACTTAAAACATACATGGCCGATACCAATAAGGCTGTGCAACAAACTCCTTCCATTGCTAAAACGGCTTCTTATACCTCTGCAGAAAATGAAAATTCATCCAAAAAAATAAGTTCAGGAAAAATACATGTAAGCTTGCCTCGTACGGAAACGCAACCACATAAGCCTGTTCAAGATGCTGAGCCTGCTTATAGTTTGGAAAAAAAAGCAGAAGAATTGCGAAAAAAAGTACAGGAATATACTGCCAAAAGCTTCTCTCAGGAAAATAAATTTCAAACAAAATATACCCGCTCAATGAAAGCTGTAGAAGAAGATTATACAAGCGGGGTCTATCATCAAAAAATAAAAAAGAAAAATAGTTTTGCTAAAAAACCACTTTTTATTGTAGCATTATTAGTGGGTTTTATTACGGGAAGCTACTTTTTAACTGCACCTTTTTTTCACGTAAATCCACACAGGGTTGAACAAGTGGCAATACAGCCTCTCTCTCCACAGGATACTTCAAAAACCATATCAGTTGAAATGGTCAATTTAGAAACAGAAGGATTAGTTTCATCAGAAAAACCCAGTCAATCTTTGTTTAAACAAAATAAAAGCATTGCCAAAATAAAAGAAAAAAGCGAACCTGTTTCACTTGCTGAGTCCCATGTTAACCCGTCTCCATCAAAAGAGGCTATTAATGTAAAAGCAGAATCTGACCCGCAGAATGAAACGACTGATAATTCATCCAACAGCCAGGAACCGATAATACAAGAACCTGTAGTAGCCGCACCTAAAGAAAAAAAGAAAACCCTTGCTGAGAAAATTGATGGGTTTTTTGATAAATTAGGAACCAAAAAACAGGAAAGGCCTGTATCAGAAGATCAGTCAAAAACACCTACCGATGGCGCAGAAAGGAAATCAACCCGCAGAAATGATGAAACAAAAACACCTGTTGAAGTGGTTGATTTCGCTTCTTTAATCGATATTACCGCTAATAATCCTGACAACTGGATGATGGGCGTCAAAGGTTTGAAACTTACGCTGCGAAATCGGAGCAATGAAACAATAAAAACGGCTACAGTAGAGGTGAGATATTATAATGAACAAAATAGTTTACTGGAAAAGAAACTGGTTTACTTTAATAACGTAGCGCCTAAAAAATCACTAACCGTTGCAGCCCCTGATCAACGTATGGCTGATCATGCAGACTACAGGTTGCTTTCTGTAAGCAACAAAGAAGATAGTTATGCTAAACAATAAGAATTTAGCTACCCCTATTGGCAGAGCCTGGCATTTGCTTTTTTGTAAAACCTTTGGTTTTTACTCCAGTGTTATTAAACTTGGACCCCTGGTTATTATTTTTTTGATTGGCACCGGACTTCTTATCGCCCTTCTTGCCTTTTGGTGTAAGCAATCCCATATAGATTTTTTTTAGGTAATTAATTTTTAAATAAGAGAAATGTTTTCTTTTGCATCTCTTTATGCGACCGCCACATTCCTCTGTCCCAAATGCTTCATTGTTTTTACATGCGATGTAACAGCCTGGATTAATGTGGGAAATGAATAATAGGGCAGACCAAACTCCATGCATTTATCCTGTACTATTTTACTAAGCTGTGGATAATGAACATGGCTGATGCGGGGGAAAAGGTGATGTTCTACCTGATAATTCAAACCCCCTACAAACCAGTTAATTAGTTTATTGCCGGGAGCAAAATTAGCCGTCGTTCTTATTTGATGAATAGCCCATGCAGATTCAATCATCTTATCTTCAATACCAACAGAATCAAACTCGGGGCCTTCTACCGCATGTGCCAGTTGAAATACATAAGCTATGGTAATACTTATAACAAGACACATGGTGACATACCCAATTAACCAGGGCAACCAGCCAACACAAAGTATAGGAATTAATACATAAAAAACAGCATACATTAATTTACTTATCCAAAATATCCAGTGTTCTTTCCTGTCCATTGGCTGGGTCGGCGTATTATGAATTTTTCGCTTAAAATATTTTTCAAAATCTCTTACACCCACCCACATAAACATTGTAAATGAGTATGCCAATGTGAGGTAGATATGCTGATAACGGTGAATAGGCATCCAATCTGCCGTAGGGCTTTGCCGCAATAATTTACTTTGAGCAATATCATCATCGACTCCCTGGATATTAGTATAAGTATGGTGAAGTATATTGTGCTTCTGCTTCCAGAAAAAAGAATTACCACCCATGGCATTAAGGGTATAGCCTAACAGGGTATTTACCCATTTCTTACTCGAATAACTGCCGTGGCAGGCATCATGCATAATATTAAAGCCAATGCTGGAAATTATCAGGCCAAGTAAAGCACAAAGTAAAATGCCCCCAATAACAGGCATTTTAACGGAGAGCAATAATATATAAATTATTAAAGCGGACGGCATAAGTATTGCCGCTTTGGAGTATAAACGCCAGTCACCCGTTTTTTTTAAGTTATTACTCTTGAAATAATTTTCAACCGAGTCTTTTAGAGATTGAAAAAATAAGTTGTTATTGTTGTTAAAAGTAACTTTTGCCATTGGTGTTAAATGCTCTTAATTGGATTTTGACGAGCTTATTAATGAAGATACCAAAATTAAAGCCGTACAATGTTAAAGGAAACATGTTTGAAATAAAAAATATCATTTTTTGGCATTTTGAACCTTTTCTTTAACACCAGTTGATTTTTCTTGTAGTTATAAATTAGTGTAGCGTGTTTAAAATTAAATGCTGAGATATTTTCATTCCCTATCTCATTTTTTTAAATAAACAGACTCTACTTGTATATTAACAGGTTTACCACCTGTTAAAACAAATGAGACCTGCAGCTTTTCAGTATTGATTAGATTAAAGGGCGCATTTGAAGATGACTTAAACCACAATGGCAAAAAGCCTGGATAAGGCCTTGGTAATAAAAGACTGGAATCCGCCATAAGCGTAGTTAGTGGAATTTCTATTTCCTGCAATTGGTTTGTGAGCGTTAAGTAGGTAGAAAAGGCCTGGGCATCTTTTGTAATCAGAGCTAATTTCATTTGTACTGGTTCCTTATACTCTCCCTTTGCTTTAAGTACAAGAGTTTTAAAATTATTTAATTCAGACTTTCGCCCTAAGATTTTACCAGCAAAATAAATTTGGAAGCCCATCATCTTTCCCTGAGTTGGCTGTTGCATTGTTGCAGATAAAACCAACTCATTAGGTTTGTCTACCGTAACATATTCAATGCTATTATTCCGCCAATCCGGATTATAAATGTTGATAGAGTTTTTATCTGTGGTAGCATCAAATAAAACCAATGGAATATTTTCGGCAGCTACAAATGTTTGCCAGCTTTCATTTTTAAAAGCATCCCAAGCATAAGGATCGCCTTTGTGGTTACCTGGAAAAACAAAAAAATCTTCATTTAATTTTTTTACTATTATCCGGTAATTTATTACTCCAGGAGTAACCATGTCTGCCGAGACCGTTACCTTATAATCATTTGGTACAATTTGCTGCAATTGTAGCGTCTTCCACTTATTTGACGAATTGCGTAGCTCCACCGAAATTTTATCAGATGTATCAACACCCACAACAGTTGCAATTATCTCAAATTCTTTACCGGCAGAAACTTCTGGTAAAACCACATGTGTAATATATGGATCATTGGTTAAAGACTTAGGCGCCACATATTCATTCATTTTAATTGAGCCGAACAAAGGGTTTGATGAAGTGGAATGGTACTGACTATTTTTTTTGCTGATAATATAGGTACCCGGCAGAATAATAAAAGCATGTTTGCCAGCAGTTGTTTTATAAATATTTCCATCATTAACTGCGTTGACATCAAATTCATTCCCTAATTCGGGCAGCAATAATTCCATTCTATTTTTCTTCCATTCAATCCTTGTCACTTCTTTTTTTGGAGACGCTTTTTCAAATGGATCACGAATTTGAATTGCATCTGGCATCACTTCCAGTCGCCAAACCCCATCCTTTATCTTATTAAGAAAGTATGCACCGCTGCCTGTAAATGTTACGACAGGTGAGCTTCCGACACCTGCAATATGTTTCAGCCTTGTAAAATCTCTTGGCCTTGTAGCGGTTGAATTGGAATAATAAAACTCTTCCTCACTATTCATCTCGCTAAGCTGTTCTTTATAGCTTACGCGAAAGACATCAAATAATGTATCGCCGGGGTAAGTACCATAGCTTTTCAACCTCGGCAATTTGTGAAATACTTTTGAAGCAATTAATAAACTAATGGCCTTAGATGGTGTGTAAGCTAAATTTAAATAATGCGTTTGGTACTCTGTATTACCATACGCAGTTGCCATTGGGTCGTAAGCAAATTGTGTTGCCCATTGAAAACCTGCTGTTCTAAAACTTCTTGCCATGGCAGGATACATATATGAATCCGCTACATCACCGGCATCAAATTCATACACCATCATGGCTTTATTTCGATAGGCGGCAATTGTATCACCGAAAGGAATTTTATATACACCAACATTAGGGAGGTAATTACCTTTCAAAGACCTGTTGGCAACTAAACCCGTGGGATACCATTGAAAACTTACTCCATCAATAGCTGCATTGGCTACTGCATCAGCATAAGCAGGAGATTCGCTGATATTATAAAAAACCGGTTTGCTCCAACCGCTTTTTTTTACTGCATCAACCATTCTTTTAATATAGATTGAAGCTTGTTGTTTTGTTCCGCTGTGATGCGGTTCATTATTGATCTCCATCGCTATGATATCAGCGTCCTCCTCGTACCTAAGTTTGGTATAAGGGTTTACATGCTTTAGTAATTGAGCTAAATAATTTTCCTGCGCTTTGATTGCAGCTTCGGTTACCAGCACCTGCTGCTTATTCCATTTGCTTGAAAATGAACCCGTGTTCCCATCAGGTTCAGGGTAACCATTACCCCAAAATGCTAATGGAGTCAGGAAGATTTTTATGCCTCTTTCTTTTAACCGGTTAATTAAATAATCAAACAAACGCAAATGTTCATTCTCTTTTAGATTGCCTAAGGAATCTGTTATTTCTGTATCCCATATATGCACACGAAAGGCATCCAAACCGAGGCGTGCAAAATGATAAACATCCTCATCAATAGCTTTTTCCAGGTCAGCTCCCAAAGCTTTGTGGGACCTGTACCCATAAGCAAATGGAACAGTGTAATTCACTCCAAAAAAAGCAGCTTCGGCTTCGCCTTTTGTAAATCGTAAAATGCCTTTTGCATCTGTATAAACAAGATTTTTATTTTTTTGCTTCTGACTCAGTGCATGATTGCTAAAAAGGAGAATGCAAAACATCGGATAAAAAAGAAGGTGCTTCATTAAAGAACAGTGTTGTAATTATTAATGCACGGTAAGGCAATTAAACAAGTTCATCCGAGACAAACATAAAAAAAGCCGTTCAGTTGAACAGCTCTTCTCTGCGTTTAAGCTTTAAAGCTTCGTAAGCTTATAAGAATTATCAATAAAATCAACAACTATTTTGTAATTGCCTGTTACATCAGGGGCAGAAAAATTTCCACCTTCGGGTTTCAACTTACCGGCAAGCTTTGTACTTGTAGCAGCGCCATCGCTGCCGAACTTCATTCCCCAATTCCCATTTTCCGGCAAAACTAAATATTCCTTACCTGCAGTAAGCGGTATGGTAATTTCAAAACGTGTAGAAGTAACTCTTGTAAACTGCTGCGAAGGGACTGGCACAGGATTGTTCCAATCTCCTGCTGTTGCATTACCTACTATAAATAAATTGGCTGGCAAACCATGTTGTTGTGTAAAAGGAGTAACGGTAAATTTTCCCGTTTGAAAATCAACAATTATTTTATACAATCCTGATGCAGTTGGGCCGGGGAAATTATCATTTAGATTAAACCCAAAATTGCCGCCACTGTTTAAGCCGGCTACAGTGTTATTTGCTACAGAAAATTTATTACTCCAATCACCATTTACGGGTAAAAGCAAGTATTGCTTTCCGCCGGTTAAATTAAATATTCCTCCAAAACTTGTTTCGTCTATCCTGGTTAATTCCTGTGATGGCACGGGTACAGGATTGTTCCAGCCACCTGGTGTGGCATCACCCACAATAAATAGTTTCCCGGAAGTTGGCAAAGCTATTTTCGGCGGAATTTTATAAGGAGTCATTTTTATTTTAACCGTATTTCCAACAATTCTTTCGTTGTTATTGGTATAAGAAGTTGTAAGTCTTACGTCCATATCAACCGGCACGTTAAATGCATAGCCTTTAGCCAGCAATATGTTATTCAACTCTTTTGCGGTGAATGTAGTATTTGATTTTCCAATGACTTCTTTGGTGTATGGATTAGAAAAGTTTTTACCAGTGGAGTCAATATCAATTGTATATTTTACGTTTGCTGAATCAGTAGCATAATTCGGATACGTCCAGTTTAATGTCAGTACTACATTGTTTGAATCTGCTGGAGCCGGGGCAATGTTGGTTGAAGATGCAGTTAGAGCAGATGCCGTTCCCGGCTGATAAAGCGGCAGATCATCAACTTTATCACAACTTGTTATAATAACAACTAAACTTGCTACTAACAGATTAATATTTATCAGTGATTTCATAAAATTTATTAGTTGAATTACAATTTGGTTAAAGTATATCGCCCGGTTTGGAAATTCACTTCTATTTTATAATTGCCGGTTGTTGCTGGTGCTTTTAAATCATTTCCTCCTGCCTTAAACTCATCTCCATCAACATTATTTGCATTACCACTACCGGTAAAACCATATTTTTCTGACCAGCTT
>JALZIY010000434.1 GCA_030860085.1 Bacteroidota bacterium
CCTCAGGCTGAATGCCTAATTTGCCACCAAGTCCGATTTCTACAAATCCACCTGCATGGTATCCATATCGAAATTCATCTTTAAAAGATCTGCCGTCAATTTTTGTAATGTTAGCACCTGCTTTTAATCCGAAGTTAAGTTGGGCCAGGGCAGCTTGTGTAAAAAAAACACAAGCGATGAGAATGGATAATTTTGTTTTCATATACGTTTGTTTTATAAAATTTTTCAACTATAATGCCAACGCCAGATTTTTGCTGTTAAAAAAGGAATAACATTTTCTTTAAAAAATAAAACCAAGGTTCAGACTAAAGTTTGTTGTAAAATTTTTGCTATCTGTAGGGAAATAATAATCTAATGCAATTTGCGACTGAACAAAAAAGTGGCCAAACGTTAGCTCAGGCTTAATAAATGCGGCTAACGACAATGGCTGAAAATAAAGTTTATCATCAAGAACAACATTTTCAGAATTATATTTTAATTTATTACCAACCGCTTTTGTAGCACTGTAAGAACTACTTGTTTGATAAAATCCAAATTTTTGAGTTCCGCTGGTAAAAGCGATCCGTGGTGTTAATCGCAATACACCTTTTTTATTAATAACATTGAACCAATAAAAATCATGACGTACAGAAGCGGCTAAAGAAAAATCATTTACTGTTTCTTTCGTTTCAATGTTTGTATTACCATCCTTAGGTTTCCGCAGTTTCTTTAAATGTTCTTTTCTTTTTTCGTATGATGTAAAGCTCCCCCATCCAAAGGTTGCAGTCAGCGAAGGCTTTACCCAACTTTTTTTATAACCAATATACACCAAGGCTTCATTTTGTAACGGAGATGTATAAAAAGTCAAAGCGTCTTTTGTAAAAAAATGACTATAGCTAACACCTGTACTAAACACATTACTATGTAAATAATCGTAGGAACCGGTTACTACATATTGAAATGGAATAAAATCCGAACCGTCTTTGACAATAGCTGAGGATAAATTAATTCCTAATCCGTTTTTATGAAAAAAACCTATTGATGGAGAGTAAATAATTTTTTTATCAGCCTGCAATAATTGGTTGGATGCATATTGATAATTTAAAAAACTATTACCTGCTCCTATACTAACAAGCCACATATTCTTTGAAGAAGTCAGTGAGTCAAGAAACCCGTCTAATTCATTGAATAGATCATTATAATAAGCTGTGCTGTCAATCGAGGATTTACTTTTTTGCGCATCAGCATAAAAGAAAAACAAAAAGTGAATTGCAGTTAAAAAAATTATTTTTTTAAACATACACATCGTTAGAAGTGAGTTATATATGCTATAGACGATCTACAATCATCAAAGTTCACAACTTAATAACGTAAAGAAATACTTTTTAGTTCACTATGTCAATTCAAACAGTGTAATTTTTCGGAAGCCCCCATCCCCTGAAGGGGAGCATCATGTTTAAAGCAATAAATTTCCCTTCAGCACGAAAGCGATAATTTGAAATTTCCTTTCTCTCTTATACCAATTCAACCAGGGTAATTTCCGGTAATATGCCCACTCTGCCGGGATAACCAATAAAGCCAAACCCTCGGTTTACGTATAATTTTTGAGCATCTTTTTCGTATAAGCCTGCCCATTGTTTGTAAACATATTGTACAGGGCTCCATTTTAACCAGGGAATTTCTACGCCAAACTGCATTCCATGTGTGTGCCCGGCTAACATTAAATCTATATCCCTGTATGTAGTTAATACCTCCCCTTCCCAATGAGAAGGATCGTGGCTTAATAAAATTTTAAAGGGAACATTTTCTGTACCTGCATGCGCCTGCCGGAGTTTCCCATATTTTGGAAATCTTGCTTTTGCACTCCAATTTTCTACGCCTAACACCGCTATTTTATCTTCTCCTTTTCTAATAATCGTGTTTTCATTCAACATTAATTTCCATCCCAATTGTGCATGTATAGATTTTAATTTATCAAGGTTGGCGGTCTTTTCTTTTGCATTATCCCATTGCACATAATCACCATAATCATGATTGCCTAAAATGGAGTAAATACCAAGTGGCGCATTTAATTGATTAAAAACATTTATGTATTCAACCATTTCATCTGCCTTATTATTTACCAGGTCACCGGTGAATAATATCAGGTCAGGTTTAAGCTGTAAAATTTTATCAATACCTCTTTGCACCGCAGGTTTATCATTAAAACTGCCGCTATGTACATCAGATATTTGTATAATCTTTAATCCTTTAAAAGAAGGTGGCAAGTTTGGAAATTGAAGTGCCAGTTTTTTTACTTTGTAATTATATTTATTTGAAAAGCCATAGATCAGTGAACCTAACAATCCGCTACCCGCAGCCATTCCCAGCCAGGTAAAAAATAAAGACCGCGTAATTTTTTCGCCTTCCTGTAGCTCTGCTCCTTCTGTATTTGAAAAAAAAGCTTTACCGGCCATCCATTGAATACCACGCCGTATATCGTCAATAAAAAAGAAAACCGCAGCAATCATTTTACTAAAAAAGAGCGCAACGATGAATGCAAATATTGAATTTCGAAAACCCTTTGGAAGATTTTCTAAATTCAGGTAAGGCAGGACCAAAAAAATAATTAATGAAATGGCAGACAGCCCCCAATAACTGATATAAATAATAGATTTTGTTTTAGAACCCGTCGATTGTGATAGCGTTTTCACCGCCTGGAACACATAAAAATCAAGTAAGACCATTAAACATACAAGGATGATCCAAAAAGGAGAATTACGCATACGAAATAGAATAAAGCTGCAAATAACCAAAGTTTTGCTAATACAAAAGGTTAAGTTGTATTTGAATTTTAATTGGGGCTGCATCACGTATTTTTGCGCAGCCTCCATTTAAAAATTATTTATGAAGTTGACTTACTATGGACACTCCTGCTTTGCCGTGGAGATGGCTGGAAAAAACATTTTGTTTGATCCATTTATTAGCCCAAATGAATTAGCCAAAAACATTGACATTGACAATATAAAGGCTGAGTATATCCTGCTCTCGCATGGGCATAGCGATCATGTGGCAGATTGCGTGAAAATCGCAAAAAATAAAAAGGCTACAGTGGTTGCGGCTTTTGAAGTCGCCGAATGGATAGCAAAACAGGGTGTTGACAAAACGCATGGCATGAACCACGGCGGAAAATGGCGCTTTGATTTTGGCGAAGTAAAATCTGTAAATGCAATTCATTCTTCTTCTTTACCGGATGGAACGTATGGTGGCAATCCTATGGGTTTTGTTCTGTCATCGGCTGAAAGGAGATTTTATTACAGTGGGGATACAGCTTTGACCATGGATATGCAACTTATACCCAAATGGGGAAAGTTGGATTTTGCAGTGTTATGCATTGGCGACAACTTTACCATGGGTTATGAAGATGCCATTGAAGCCGCAAAAATGCTTCAGTGCACAAAAGTGGTAGGCGTTCATTATGATACATTTGAGTTTATTAAAATTGATCATCAAAAAGTTAAACAGGCATTTACAAACTCAGGGATAACATTATATCTGCCTGCAATAGGCGACAGTGTTGATATTTAAAATTAGTTAGTATTTTTTTACAAAGCTTGAGTGCTACTATCAACTTAAGTTGCGTCGCACTCTTGTACTGTAACAATTTATTCGGCATTGTGTATTTGTCATTATAAAGAGCAACAGATTTCAAAGTTTGAAGAGTATGAGATTTCTCCTTCGCCGGGATGACAAAATTTTTTTCTCTGACATGCTAAAATACTTTGTACCTCAGGACAGGCTGTGGA
>JALZIY010000437.1 GCA_030860085.1 Bacteroidota bacterium
ACTATGTACACCCCATCCATAACGTTTTGGCAACGGAGATGACCGAAAACAAGGTTGTCCCTTTGAGAAAAAAATTTCTCTTTCAGATTTAAATATTTTGACTGTGATTTTATTTTTCTCAGCAAAAACCTGGAAAAGAATGTCATCAGAGGTGAACTTATAAGGATTTTCTTTAATCATCTCAAATTGAATATAGGCGGCTGTCTTTTCACTTCCTTTTTGGGGAGGCGTTTCTGCTATAGTTATAGGGCAATCTTCAGCAACTTCAATAAATGAATTGTAATAGTTAGTAGTAGACATAATTCACTTTATTTTTTTCAAAATTAACAACTTGCCCAATCGGTTGAATGTTGCGTTCGCCATGAAATTACCGTTAACTAATTATTTTTTAAATTCTTTAGCATATCTTCTGTCATTTTATTCAAATCATACTCCGGTTTCCATCCCCAATCATTCCTGGCAACGCTGTCATCGATACTTTGCGGCCAGCTATTGGCAATGGCCTGACGGTAATCCGGTTTATAATCAATAGCGAATTTCGGAATATGCCGCTTAATTTCAGCAGCGATTTCGGCAGGTGAAAAACTGATAGCCGAAATATTATATGAGGTGCGTATACCTATTTTTTCTTTAGGAGCCTCCATTAATTCTATGGTTGCCCGAATGGCATCCGGCATATACATCATCGGCAAAAAAGTATCCTTTTCTAAATAGCAGGTGTAGTGTTTCTGTTCCAATGCTTCATGAAAGATTTCTATAGCATAATCTGTTGTGCCGCCTCCTGGTGAAGACTTATATGAGATCAGGCCAGGGTAACGCAGACTCCGTACATCAACCCCAAATTTATTGAAAAAATAATTACACCAAAATTCACCTGCATATTTGCTGATACCATACACCGTTATAGGTTCTATAATGGTTTGTTGCGGGCAATTTTGGCGAGGTGAAGTAGGGCCGAATACAGCAATACTGCTTGGCCAATAAACTTTTTTTAGCTTTTCTTCTTTTGCAATATTTAAGACATTCAATAGCCCCTGCATATTTAAATGCCAGGCCAAAGAAGGGTTTTTTTCGCCGGTTGCTGAAAGAATAGCCGCCAATAAATATATCTGCGTTACATTTTGACGGATCACCTGCACGTGCAGCATCTCTTTATTCATCACATCTAAACTCACATAAGGGCCTGTGCCAACTAAAAGCTCATTTTGCTCTCTAAGGTCTGATGCGATTACCGAGTTGGCACCATAAATTTTTCTGAGTGCTAATGTAAGTTCTACGCCAATTTGCCCTGATGCACCAATGACTAATATTTTCTCTTTCATATCTTAAAAAAAACAAAAGTAAACAAGCAAGATATAAAACCCACTGGTAATTAATTAAGGATACCACGTTCCTATCATTCAAGAATAAATCGAATTTTACGAATGAGCATGACCCGCCATTTTAATTCATTCGTTGATAGCAACTGCTACTTCACAAATAACTTGTGAACCATGAACTTCTAAACTTATGAACTCTACCTACTTTTGAGCCATGAATAATTTTTTAGCCGAACTTTTTGCAAAACAGTCTTACGATAAAGACAATTTTTTTTTAATAGCCGGGCCCTGTGTGGTAGAAAGCGAAGAATTAGTTTTTAATGTTGCAAGGGAAGTAGCTGCCATTTGCAAGAGACATCGTATTCCGCTTATTTTTAAAGCCTCCTACAAAAAAGCAAATCGTACGAATGCTGATTCGTTTACCGGGTTGGGTGATGATATTGGTTTATCTATCCTGCAAAAAGCAGGTGCAGCGTTTGACCTGCCCATAACAACTGATATCCATTCTGAAAAAGAAGCTTTGTTAGCCGCACAATATGTAGATGTGATACAAATTCCTGCATTCTTATGCAGGCAAACCGAACTTTTAATTGCTGCAGCCAATACAGGCAAAATTGTTAACGTAAAGAAGGGGCAATTTATAAGCGGTGAAGCTATGAAATTTGCAGTTGAAAAGATTAATAATGCAGGCAATAAAAAAGTACTCCTAACAGAAAGAGGGACCACTTTTGGTTACCAGGATCTTGTAGTGGATTATCGTAACATTCCGCTGATGCAACTTAACCATACCCCCGTAGTAATGGATTGCACTCATAGCCTGCAGCAACCTAATCAAACCAGTGGGGTAACGGGGGGCAATCCTCAATTAATTGGTACGATTGCAAAAGCGGCTATTGCCGCCGGAGCAGACGGGTTATTTATTGAAACACATCCTGACCCTGCTTCTGCAAAAAGTGATGGCGCTAATATGTTACGTCTTGAATTACTG
>JALZIY010000451.1 GCA_030860085.1 Bacteroidota bacterium
ACAAATATCCTGTTTTGTTTATCTGATACCAATGGTAAGGTGCTATTTTGATTTCTAATAAAAAGAGGGTTTTCTATTAGAAGCGGTGGCAACTTAAGGGAGCTATCTATTAGATTCATAGTTATCGGCTGGGCATTGTAATTTCCAGTTGTCAATGCAAAGCTGTTTGTATAAAAAGAGGAACGTGAAGATGTGCCCTCTGTTTTTACGATCAAACCTTTATTTTTTTGTATTATGTAAGATTGCAAAGTCGCCAATTCCTGCCTGCCAATGGATGCAAGTTCTGCAGCATCGGCAATGATAATGTCAAACTTATCTAACAAGGAAGATGTTATGCGGTTCAGGTTTACTACAGGAGTATTTACATATTCTTTGTCAAATTTGTTTTTGCTAATGGCTGTTCTGACCGCTACTTCATAGCCTTTTTGTGCAAGCCAGTTTTTTAAAAACTTATTTTCAAAATCAGGCGACGATGCCAGGATAAGGATTTTTAAAAGTTCTCCTTGTTGCACCTGCACCGGAAGTGGTTCTTTTTGTATGGTGTCTTTACCATCAACAACAAGCAATGAATAAATTGTCCGGCCAGTGTGTTTTGGTATAGTAGTTAATTCAAAATTCTGATTTTTGTTTGCAGGAATGATCGTGGAATCAAGCGTTATACCAAAACCGCTTAAAATTATTTTTTTTGCAGAAGATGCATTATTAAATTTTCCCTGCACATATAACTTTTCGCCGCTTTGAACTTTGGTTTGCCAGTTTATTAATGTAATGCCCGTTTTTATTTTAGAAGGGTGAAATATAATTGTTTGTTTTAAACCTTCTAAGTCCTGCTTCTCCAATCCATATCCAAAAACATGTAAGGCACTAATATCATTTTTAGAAAATATACCCGGATCAGTAGCAAGAGAGGCATTATATTTTTTTGCAGAAACCAGGCTTTCATCCAGTGTAAATACAGGAATATTTTTTTTTCTTAAGTTAAGAAAACGCTCAAGACTATCCTTACTAAAGCCTTCTGTTAACAGGATAGCCTCATTTTTTGAATCAATCGTTTTTGTTTTGTGATAGTTAATTGGTAATGCAATGCAGGCTAAACTTATTATTGCAACCACAGATGCCACAATTCTTAATAATAATTTCCCTTTGTTTTGTCTTCTAATTTCTTTCAATAAAAGAAATACAAGAAGTAGAAAACTTAAACCGATGACAATGTAATTCCACTCAATCATTTCTTCGGATTACGTTCATAAAATAACGCTGTGATAACTTCATATCCGGGCTTGTATTTGATTGCTGCGGAAGCCCGGATGAACCTTGGATCATTCGCTGCAAAGCACTTCCTGCAATTGATATGTCTTTAGGTTTATAGCTGTTGTTAGTTATCCTTCGCAAAGCCTCAAGCGATGAAAGATAAATTGATGGTTGGGCAGCAGCCTTCGTGCTAAGTTGCACACCTGCCTGTTCTAAAATTTCCATGGATGAAGGCTGTAATGTTTCCTTATTTCTTACTTGTTCCAATACGCCCAATGCCTTTCTAAGTATAATCGTTCCGTCCGGGTTTTGTTTAAAATTTTGTTGTGTTACAGGTTGTGTTATTTTATCCATTTCGCCAGTCAGGCGTTTATCCGGATTGAGTGGTGTTGTTTTTAATCCTGTTTTGGCAACATATACTCTTGTTTGTTGTTGAAGTTCTTTCAGCAGTTTCAATGCTTTATATTCAAATGGCAGCGCATCTTTTGGTTTAATTGTTCTTAGCTGCAATTCGGCCTTCCACATTTCGGCGAGGGTTGCTTTTAATTGCTTCTTTGTCTGCGCATCAAAAAAAGTGGCGTCTTCCGCATTGTCATGTTTATGAGCAATTTCGTCAATTATCTTTTGGGCATTTCCAAAATCGTCTGCTTCATTATGCCCTTCTTCATCATGGTCATGATCATTGCCAATTTCAACATCTGTCTCTTCGCCTAAAAATTTTCCATACCTGAGTCTTAATAATTTTTGGTCAACACCCAACTCATTACTTCTCTTTTTAAATTCCTCTCCACTAATAGTATCCCTGTCTTTTAGCAGTTGTTCTGTTTCAATAATTATCTGCCGCTGACTTCTAAAAAATTCCGGCTTAATATTTATTCCACTCATCAAACCTTCCATCTCCATTAATTGTGCGGTGTCTTCTATCCTTACTATATATATGTCCGATCTCTTTTCCTGGTTATAGGTGTCTGTGGCAACAACATAAAAGTAAAGTTCATCGCCGGGCTTCATTCCCAATGATGTCAGTTCTATTTGTTTTTGCAATTGGTATTTCTTACTCCCGCTACTAAAATTGCCAAATGAAAGTTGTTGTTCCTTAAACTTTACTGCTTCACCACTTCCACTTGCAATTGTCGCTGAGATGAATGTATTTTTAATTCCGTAATCATCAGTGATAGAAACATTCAAATATATTCGTTGTTGTTGCCCTGGCTCAATAAGGGTATGCGGTTTAGGCGATTGGACAGCAATGACAGGAAGCTGATCCTTTATCATTTCGACTTTATACAATTCTGAAGAGGTGCCGGCTATCTTCACATGGTAAAAACCTGAATTTTTTACTTGCCTGGTCGCTGTCCATTTAGTACTGTCGTTATTATTTCCACGAAGATTCAAAACAGATTTATCGTTGAATACCAGTTGAACATTTTTTACTCCAATGTTGGTAGTGATATTCCAAAACAGGTGGGCACCTTCCTCCACTACCAGATTAAATTTATCCTGGTCCCTTGTTCTTTTTCCTGTGTAAGCTGGAGGTGTAATTTTTATACTTACCGCATCTACTACCGCTAGTTTAGTTTCCTGTTTTTTAATTCCGGTACTAATTTCTGAAAACGGTTTACCTATTTCTTTTCTTACCACATTACCCGCGATTATATAAACTAATAAGCAGGTAATAAGGGCCGCAAGAAAAAAGATGATGGAAGCTTTTAATTTCCTCGTAACCGTCTTGGGCGGTTGAATATCTTTATTAAAAAATTGATCGATTTGCTGTACTTGTAATTGCTCTATAAAATTTAATTTTTCAAAGGGCTTTAGCACCAGGTCTGCACTTTCCTGTAATTCCGGTAAAGCTTTATTTAAGAATTTACTTACATCGGCTGTACTTATTTTTTTATAAAAAAAACGATAGATCAAAAATGAAAACAGGATAAAAATGATGGGTATAACAAACCAACCCAGGTGCAATGCATTAATAGCAATAACTGAAAAAATTAATGTTATGGTTATAGCAAATAATAAATGAGCGAATAGCATGCTACCCGTCCACTTTCTTTGTAAGGCATGTATAATATTTCTTCCCCTTGAATTATCCATACACTTCACGCTTCTTTTTATGGAAAGTAAGAACTCTCTCCGTTATGAACAGGATAAAAGCAATAAGCCAAAATATATTTGTCAGTTCATTTTTATCTAACAAACTTTCTCCTTGCAATATTTCCTTTTCATCAACTATTGCAGGTTGTATTTGCTGCGCATCAATTATTCTTTTGTCCAATTGATCATTTACATGTTCGCCATCCGTTTCATCAAAAACCAGCTTATAAATAATTTGAGGAAATTCATTACTCCATGGTAAACTATTCCATTGAGGATTAAAGCGGCTGTAGAAATGATAAACAGAATCATTTGATTTATTTAATAAGGCATCGCCATATCCATTCTTCCATACAGGGTAAAAATTTTCTGAGCTTTTATTCTCAATCATTTTGAACAATTGCAAATCTTCAGAAGAGTAATTATGCAAGTTACCGCTGATTATAATATTTGAATGAACATTAAAAACCTTTCCTTTTTCATACATGAATACTTTGCCTTTTGCGAAAGATGGAGGCATCTCATTTTCTGATAACCAAAATAGCCAATCGTAGTTCCCGGTAATTCTTTCAACATTACTTACAACCGTTGTTTTAATTTTTCGTTTTGTAAAATCGCTGATTGCATCAAGAGCAGCCTTTACATAGTTTGCATCAGTACCAAATTTATCTGTGTAAATGAATATTGTCACAGTCGTTGTATCCATTTGAGCCGTTTGCTTTGTTTTCGCCGCCAGGTTATCCTTGAAACTAACAATGGTGTTTCCCTGCTCAATAGAAACATCAAACCTTTCATTTGATGTTTGTTGGGAAAGATTTTGAGATGTATAATAAATCCCGTTAGAATTGCTGTTACCGAGTACTACCCGAATGCTGTCGTTAGATATTTCAGTAGCTTTTTCAACCCACACAGATCCAGTATCATTCGAAGCATAAGTATTCCACTTCAAATTAAGAGCAATGTTCGGGCGGCTTTCTTTAAACCTGCTTAAGCTATTATCGGTAAATAAAAAAACAGGAAACTTTGCAGGCACTTGTTGATTTAGTTCTTTTAATAATGTCCAGTAAAATGTATGATTTTCTTTTACTGAAGCGTTCTTCATTTTTAAAGCGTCTTCAAATTTTGCTTCCGGAAAGCCCTTATTAAAATAATGAAAACTATAACCCGCTTTTAATAAAGAATCTATTGCCTGCTTAAACTTATTGTAAGCTTCCTTTACACTTTTTCTTTCGATTAAGACCCAACCTTTTTCTTTAGACACGTCAACTTTTTTTTCGTAAAAAGGCTTGCTCAACACTACCGCTAATACTATCAGCAAAAGGCAACGAAGCAGTAACAATAATAATTCTGATAGCTTTAAGC
>JALZIY010000063.1 GCA_030860085.1 Bacteroidota bacterium
ATTGAAGCCATAACATAAACTTCAACGGGTGTAAGCCCGAGTATATCAGCCTTTGCTTTTCTTTCATCTGTCCAAAATTTTAATGCAGCATCAGATAATTTTTTATAAATTTTTTCCGGCGTTGTATTCCAGAAATAAGTGTAGGTATCTGGTAATATGAGTGCCATGGAAGTTTCGGCATCAATTTTATATTTTTTTAAAGAATCGTTATCATTTAAATAATTGATAATCTGTGTTGAATCGCATTCAAAACGATTACCAACCAATTTTGCAAAATCTTCTTTTGTCCTGATTTTTGTAATGATAAGATTTACCGGCGTTTGTTTTCCATTGCGTAACATTCTTACAATGCTTAGGACGCTGCTTCCTTTTTTTACCTCATACTTCCCGGGTTTTATATTATTCCAATACTTCATCCTGTTTGCCACTATATTAAAAATCCGCTGATTATTTATGGCTTTATTTTTTTGCAATGAATCCAATACTGCTTTTTTAGTGGCTGCATTTGTCCTTATATAAATGGTTTCTTTATCACCGCTAAAAGAAGTTGTGGGGCTAAATAAAAGCCAGGCGACAACACCGGCTGTAACTATTGCAATCACAATTAGTATCAGTAAGATCTTTTTCATAACAGTTGGTAAAGTAAATAAAAAAACCCTGCCGATGCGGCAAGGTTATACAAAGTTTAGCATTATAATTATTTAGGTGTGTCGGTTGTAACAGGTGCAGGTTGTGCGCCCGGCAATGTAGTGGTATTACCTGGTAAAGGCTGTCTTTGCTGAGGAGTGATAGGCCCGGTACCAATATTATCTAATCTGTCCTGGACCTCTTCTCCACCGGAAATAAAGAAAGTAGAAGTAATACACAAAACGGCAATTACGGCTGCAAATACCCAGGTTCCTTTTTCAAGCACATCGGTTGTTTGCTTTACCCCCATAAATTGGTTACTAAACCCTGCGATATTTCCTGCAAGGCCGCCACCTTTAGGGTTTTGTACAAGCACAATTAAACTAAGTACAATACAGGCGATAAATATCAATATTAAAAATAGAATGGTCATATCAATTCTGTTCTTTTAAAAGGTCAATTTTGGCTGCAAAATAAAGGCTTTTAGAAGGATTTTGCAAACTTAACTTGCTATAAACTTCTATGGCCTTTGCAGCATTTCCCTGCTTAACCCACACCTCCGCCATTGCTTCTGTGACTATATCGGCGCTTTGTACGGAATCCTCAGCCATGTTTTCTACTTTTTGTTCGCTATCGCCACTCATCTTTTTTTCAAGCCCCGGGCCCGGCAAACGCTTCATGGTTTTTAACCATTCAGTAAAACTTTTTAATTGCTTACCCATGCGGTCCCTTGTTGCTTCTTCCTGCGAAAGTTTTATACCCAAAGAAGCAAAATAATCTACAGTATGAAACGGTTCAAATGCCAATTGCTCTGACGATACAGCACCTTGTTCAGGAAAAGCTTGCACTTCTATTTTTTCTTGTTCACTGTTCATTGTTCCTTGTTCGGTGCTGCTTTTTTCTTCGTGCGTATTATCCTGGTAAACTTCTTTTTTTGGTTCTATAATAGTTTCTTCTTCTGATTCTGAAATAACTTCTGATTGGTTAGCAGGTATATCCTTTAATATTATTTCTTCTATATCTATATCAAATTCTTCCGCATTAACTAAAAAATCAAAGGCCACAGGGTCGTGATAATATAGTATTGCTTTTTGATATTGTACCTGGTAAGCCTCGGAATTTTTTTCTAATTTTTTAAGGAGTAAAAATTGCCCAGGAGAAAAGTAAGGGTGCTCCTCAACAAATGATCTTATTTCTTGCTCACTGCATTCCTCAAGGGGCTTGTTAAATATTTGCTGTGATAAATGATCAAATTGAACATCCATAAATGGTTACAAACTTACCAATTAGAAAACAAACGATTGAAGATATCGTCTGTCAGGCTTCGAACCATTTCATCCAGCAATTGCGATTGGGCACTTTGCAATGTTTGACTTGCACTAAATTCAAAGTTTCGTGTCACATCAAATTCCTCCGGAGGAACGTTTGCAGAACGTTTAAAGGAAATGTGAACACTCACAGTAAGCCGGTTAGTAACTTCGGTTTTATTAGTGACGCCGGTAGTACTTACAGAGTAATCTGACACATAGCCCACAACATCATAATGGGCATTATCGCTGTTTGTTTGTGAAAGCCGGGTTTGGTTAACGATCTTTTGCCTGAGTCTTTCTGTAAGATTTGGGCTTAACTGGGGATTGACATAAGGTGCACGGTTATCATTTAAATTAATGCGGATAGTTTTAACGGTATCGGGGATGGATACATCAGCAAAACCATATATACCACATCCGGAATTGAAATTAAATATTGCAATAAGTATTGTTGATATAATAAACAGATATATTTTTTTTGCTGCGGACATTAGTATCTAAGCTAAATTATTTCTTATTCGTCAATATCATATTCTTTTAACTTTCTGTATAAAGTACGTTCGCTAATACCAAGGTCCATAGCGGCATCCTTCCGTTTGCCTTTATGTTTTTTTAGTGCCTTAATAATCAACTCTTTTTCCTTGTCCATAATATTCAGGCTTTCTTCTACCTCCACATGATCATGAATAGTATTATGCATTATAACAGGTTGCGATTGTGGGGCACTATGTGGCATAAAATGCGGTTGATTTACTTCAGCGTTATGCAATTCTTTCAATTCATTAACAAAGCCTGGATTTTGTGCTATAATTGACGGGTTTTGTACTACATCTACAAACAATTTTTTTAATTCAGTAACATCCCTTTTCATATCAAAAAAAAGCTTGTATAAAATTTCCCTTTCATTATTAAATTCATGCCCGTTAACGCCATTGCTATTGGCTAATACAGGTAAGCGGTTGGGATTTTCCGGTAAAAAGCGGCTTAGCTCTGTTGCAGTCACTAATTTTTCTGTAGATAAAACAGAGATTTGTTCGGCAATATTTTTCAATTCCCTAATATTACCAGGCCATACATAATTAATAATTTTTTCGCGGGCTGCATCATCTAATTGTACAGGAGTTGCTTTATAACGTTCAGAAAAATCAATGACAAATTTTCTGAACAATAAGGTAATATCTTCTTTTCTATCCCGCAACGCAGGAACGCGTATAGGCACAGTGCTTAAGCGGTAATACAAATCTTCCCGAAACCTATTCTGGTGCACAAAATCAAGAAGGTCTCTGTTGGATGCCGCAATAACTCTAACATCTGTTTTCTGAACTTTCGAAGAACCTACCCGGATAAATTCGCCGCTTTCTAATACACGCAGTAAACGGGCCTGCGTACCCAGGGGCATTTCACCTATCTCGTCTAAAAAAATAGTTCCACCGTTAACTGTTTCAAAATAACCTTTACGGCTATCCATTGCCCCGGTAAAAGAACCTTTTTCGTGACCAAACAATTCTGAATCAATTGTGCCTTCGGGAATGGCGCCACAGTTAACCGCAATAAAAGGATTATGCTTGCGTGCAGAAAGGGAATGAATGATGTGCGAAAAAGCTTCCTTACCTACACCACTTTCGCCGGAGATCATAACCGTTAAATCTGTATTGGCCACCTGCACCGCCACTTGAAGCGCATAGTTCAGTGCCGGTGAATTACCTATAATTCCAAACCTGTTCTTTATGCTTTGAATTTCCATGCTATTCAAACTTTTTTAAAATTGCTTTGATTTCTGATTTTAAACCCGGTAGTTGATTTTTGATAATTAGCCATATGTCTGAAGCTCTAACTATATCATAATCATGTACAATAATATGTCTTAACCCAATAATTTTATTTTTATCAGTGATATGTAGCTTACTTTCGATTTTATCTGCTTGATAAAGTGCTTCTCCAATAATTCCAAATCGCCTACAAACGGCGTCAAACAGCAATTGATTATTTTCTAACTCTTTTGATGACTCTATTCCTTTCATATAACTTTCAATATCCCCAATTGAAAGGCGTATGTCTTCTAAATATTTGGGTAAGCTATGCTTCATAGAGTTTAATCCTATCTTCTAAAATACTCCGCAGGAAATATTTATTCCTTATTCTTCCGTTAGACACCAAGTCAACTTTTTTTCCTGTTATTTCTTCTAATTTCCATAGCAAATCGAAATAATCAAATTCTGAAACGGGTAAACCATTGTCTGCTTTAATAAATTCAAACAAAAAATCCAAATCACTGTTTTCCGAATAATCTGTTACTCTTGCAGCCGACCCAAATAGGTATAAAGATTTTACCTGCATTGAATTGCATGCCTGGCTTATTTTATTCAAATTATTTTTTACAATATCTACCATATTAAACAATTTCACCTAATAATGTTGCCTGTGTGCAATGGTTAACCTTTACTTTTACATAACTTCCTGGCATCAATGAATGAGCACCCTTTGGAAAAACAATCACTTTGTTTTGGCTGGTTCTTCCTCTCCAATCCTGGTTACTTTTTTTAGAATCGCCTTCTATTAAAACGGTAAAGGTTTTGCCTAAATCTTCTTTATTACTTTGGTGCGATAATTTATTTTGCAGATCAACAATTTCCTGTAAACGCCTTTTTTTAATTACTTCAGGAATATCATCCTCGTATCGCCGCTGTGCTAATGTGCCTGGCCTTTCACTGTAAAAAAACATGTAGCTCATATCATACTTACTGTATTCCATTACGCGTAAAGTATCCTGGTGATCTTCTTCTGTCTCCGTACAAAAGCCGGCTATTATATCAGCACTGATTCCGCATTGTGGCATGACCTCACGTATGCGATCTACTTTTGCCATGTACCACTCACGGGTGTAACTACGGTTCATTAATTGTAAAACCCTGTTGGAGCCGCTTTGCAATGGCAGATGAATGTGCTTGCAGATATTATTATATCGAGCCATAGTTACCAGCACTTCCTCTGTAATATCTTTTGGGTGAGAGGTTGAAAAACGAATTCTTAATTCGGGAGAAATTAGTGCTACCATTTCTAAAAGGGATGCAAAGGTGACGGCCCCCATCCCGAGCTTCGCTCCCGACGTACCGTCGCCCCCGGTAGGGGAAGAGAGCCATGCACTAACCTCGCTTATCAGAGTATCGCTATTATTGCCAGCATCCTGCATAAGCAAGGGCTGTGGGTGGTTCTCCCCCACGGGGGGAGTTAGAGGGGGCAAGAACTGTGCATCAATTTTTCCTTCCTTTGAGGAGAGGGCTCCCGTCCAATAATAGCTATCTACATTTTGTCCTAAAAGTGTTACTTCTCTATATCCTGCATTAAATAAATCCTGGCATTCTTTAATAATACTTACTGCATCGCGGCTTCTTTCGCGTCCACGGGTAAAGGGCACTACGCAAAAAGAACACATATTATTGCAACCACGCATAATGCTTACGAAAGCTGTAATGCCATTGCTATTTAAACGTACAGGAGAAATGTCTGCATATGTTTCTTCCCGGCTCAATAAAACATTTATTCCTTTCTGCCC